>CAYFOB010000543.1:0-3287 GCA_964344525.1 uncultured Thiomargarita sp. | reverse complement strand
TGCCATATCCTCTTGTGTCCAGCCTTTTAGTGAGCGGACAAATTTGATTTTTTCATAGAATTTCATAAATAGATACTCCGGGTTATGTTATTAGTAACTATGGGTTGCTATATGATTTGAGTGTGATTTGTTTATGATATGTCAATGAGTATAGTAATAAACTAAGCAAATTATTTTTAAATACTCTTAGTTGTGGTATTTATAACTATGAGTTACTGTATGAGTTTAGCATTATTTATTATATTGTCAACAAATGTAACGATAAACGAGATATGTATATTTTGTTAAACAAATACTCATGGTTATGTTATTAACTGATGTTACGCACTCACCTTTCGCCTCAGAATAAATTCTGAGGCTAAAAGCTCAAGTCGGCTAAAGCCGACTAACAGCTCAAGATTTTTAGTCGGCTAAAGCCGACTGTTCTGGTTCCCACGCGCCGGCGCTCATCGTTATACATAAGTCTATTTTCGAGGGTTTGTAGGGTGCGTCCTACGCACCTTTTGGGGTTCCTTGACCTCTAAAAGGTGCGTAGGACGCACCCTACAAATCCTCGAAAATATGTATAACGATGAGCGCCAGCGCGTGGGAACGAGGGTGCGTAGCATCAGTTATTAATAACTCTGAGTTGCTGGATGATTTTGGCATTATTTTTTATGATATGCCAACATAGTTGGTTAATCAACTAAGAAAGAAAGAAGTTTGCTTGGTAATAATATATCAACAATAACCCAAGTTTTCATGAGCTAATAAATTTCTTTTTTTAGACAGCACCATAAATAGATATCCTGGGTTATGCTATTAGTTTTTTCAATTTATGATTTAATTGCTTTTGCTGTTTAGGAATGGACACGAAATTATTTCATGATCATTCCTTATAGAGACGACACCAACCTATACATGGAACGCTGTAAAAGTTGCGACATGATATTACCTCTGGATCGACGGCCTTGGTGGTAATGTTTTGGCGAAATGGTATGAAGCCAGCAAGATTGATTGTAGTGCTGGCATTTGCCAGATAATGCCTAGCGTCACCTTGACAACTGGAAAACATATTTGGTGGGTACAGACTTGGAATACGCTTGGAAATGGTCCTTGGAGTGAAAGCATGGATTTTACATTAGAATAAATGTTCTCTAAAACAAATACCATTTCTTTAAGAAATGGTATTTGTGCTTTTTGAATTTATAAAAAAAACGACTTGACAAATTCGCTGATTGTACGTTATAAAATGTACCGTTGATCATCATTTAGTCAAAGTTTTGTCGGGGGGCAACAAAAAAAAACGTTGCCTACATCTACATTAAATTGACTATACTTGATTTTTATTTGTCCGAATCAGGATTCACAGGATTTTAGGATTACCTAAAAAACAAGAGAATGGTAGTATATTTATTAATTGGGGCTCAAACCAAATATATTCATCTTGGTTTTTAATCCTGAAAATTCTAAAATCCTGAAAATCCTGATTCAGACAAAAAAAAAAGCGCAAATTATGACAGAGTGCAGTATAAACGATGATCAACGCCTAAATTTGTGCTGCTTAAAAATTGGAGGCATATTGATGACAGTTACACTCTCTGTTCAAAACGTACCAAAATTTGTCGCACACAACCTACAGCTTCGTGCAAAGCAACACCATCGTACTTTGCAAGAAGAATTGAGGGCTATTCTTGAGGAAGCTGCTGCAAAAATTAGTACCCAAACTTCAAAACGAGTATTAACACCTAATTTTCAAAGATTTTATCTTGCTGATTATCTCATTCCTGAGCAACCAGAATCTTATATCAAACTTGATTCTCAGACACTAACAATCAAAAGAGATGAAGCGCTTAATATCTTTGTGACGTTTCCTAAACAAATTTTTGGAAAAATTGCGCTATCAGATAATCAATTTTATCCTCTTATTTCCACACAAAAAGGTGATTGCTTTAAAGTACAAAACTTAACTTTCCATGATTTGCAAGCGGCAATACAAAATGATTGTTTGACAGGTTATCGCAAGGTGTACCTAGAATTTTCGATTATTGAAACTGAAATTAAACAGACACCTTCCATTTGTGGCGGTGATGCTTGTATTCGAGACACCTGTATTCCTGTGTGGACATTGGTATCTTTTCGTCACCAAGGTGCTACAGACGCCGATTTGCTTGAGAACTATCCAAGTCTTATTCAAAGTGATTTAGATACTGCTTGGAAATATTATCAAAATCACAAAAAAGAAATTGATCAAATAATTTCCTCACAAGATGATGATTAAGTTATATGCAGACGAAAATATTCGTAAAGCGCTTGTAAAAGAACTACGTCAATTAGGATATTAACAGCTTATGAAGCAAAACAAGCTAACCAATGCATAGCCGATGAAAAAGTCTTATAATTTGCTATGCAACAAAAACGTGCTCTCATTACCTATAATCGTAAGCATTTCATTAATTTGCATAACAATGTCAAGGAACACGCTGGTATTATAGCATGTACCGAAAATCATAATGACGAACAGTTAGCTCAGAGTATTCATACTCAATTACTTTTACATGTCCAGTTAGATAATAAACTCATTCGTGTCAAAAAACAGGGATAATCAATAATTTGGACTTTTTAAACACCCCGAAACGAAGAAAAATCAAACCACATAAGTACTAAACCACAACTTTTCGGGTATTATTTTTGGTGAGCAACAAAAAACCGTTGCCCACCTTCCTTGCCAAAAATGTGGAGCTACATAAAATACCTGAAAATTTGTTATTCAGTGCTTCAAACAAACTGTACCTCATAAAAAATATCAGCGATTTCCAGCAAATTTAATCATCACGCTTAGCAATTTCAATTAATATCTCTGCCTTAAGAATTTTGACGATTTCAAATATTTCCTCATCGTCAGTCGCGAATGATTGACTGACACAATATTTTTGATCCTCTAAAACCAGAAAATGCCACAATTTTCCAATGACGCTTTTCAATAGGAGCCAATATGCAAATCACCATTGATTTACCAGAACCCCTGGGTGAAAAATTCAAAATTTTCCCAAACTTGAACGACTTTATTATTAAATTGTTATCAGAATCCTTGGCAAATGTGTCACAAAGTGTTTGGCAAAAAACACCTGAACATGTAGGCATTAGTGCTACGCGGAAAAATGCGATAGAAGATTTACTTCAGCTTTCCCATAATGCTTGTAGCCGACGTGGTGATCAAGTTTGGGCTAGAGATGAGTTACATTTAGAATGAATATTAGAAATACTATTTTTTAAAAAAATAGTATTTCTTTCTTCCAGGTTCAAGA
>CAYFOB010000542.1:0-3290 GCA_964344525.1 uncultured Thiomargarita sp. | reverse complement strand
TTCTCCAAACGCTGTATGAAGAAAACTTGCTACATTTTGTTCACGAAAAAAGAAAATGGCAATGGGATATTGAACAAATTGAAGCCATGAATATCACCGATAATGTGGTGGATTTAATGATTGGAAAACTGAAAAAATTACCCAAATCTGCACAGCAAATTTTACGCTTGGCAGCCTGTGTGGGTAATTCTTTCGATTTAGAAACCTTATCAGCTATCTCTGAAAAAAACACGCATGACACTTTTCAAGATATTTTCCCCGTTCTGAGGGAAGGATTGATTTTGCCTATGCTCTGTGACGAAATTCAGCATTTCCGGTTTTTACATGATCGTGTGCAACAAGCTGCTTATGCCTTGATTGATGATGAACAGAAAAAAGCAGTGCATTTGCAAATTGGGCGCTTATTATTGGCAAAAGTATCAGATGAACAGATTTTTGATGTTATCAATCAATTCAATCAGAGCGTTGAATTGATCACAGAGCCGGCTGAAAAACTCAAAATCACAGAATTGAATTTGATTGCCAGCAAAAAAGCAAAGGCATCCAGCGCGTATAATGCCGCTTTTGATTATTGTCAGGTAGGCATTGGGCTCATGGATGCTTGGGAAAAGCACTATGACTTGATGTTGGCATTATATGTAGAATCGGTGGAAAACACTTGGCTTAGTGGACAATTTGACAAATTAGAAGCCGGGTTTCAAGTTGTTATGCAACAAGCCCGAACAATTGTGGACAAAACAGCAGTTTATCAAAGTAAAATCCAAAGCCAGATGGCGCAAGGTAAGCTTCAAGAGGCTGTTGATACGGTTTTGGAAATCCTTGAATTACTGGGAGAAAAATTTCCTCCCTATCCAACACCATCGGATATTCAACGCGGCTTGGAAGAAACCAGGGCAAGTTATGCGGGCAAGCAAATTGAGCATTTGCTTGATTTGCCAAAAATGAGTGATCTTCGCAAAATGGCAACCATGCGTATTCTGGTGCAGGCAACCAGCACGATATATTTAGGTCGACCAGAATTATTTCCATTGATTATCTCCAAAGGCGTCAATTTATCAATCCAATATGGTAATACCGCTGAGTCCCCTGTCTCTTATGCCTGCTATGCCATTCTGCTTTGTGCGCTCGGTGTGGGAGAATTAGATGATGGTTATCGATTTGGTCAATTGGCGGTGGAGGTGTTGGAAAAGCTGGAAGCCTACAAATTGAAGTCCAAAACGCTTGAAGTGGTGAACGCCCATGTGTGGCATTTTAAGAAACCGCTGCGAGAAACATTGCCATCATTGGAAATTGGTTATCAAAGTGGGCGAGAAACGGGAGATTTGGAATATGCGGGTTACAATGCCTTTTTTTATACTTGTTATGCCTATTTTGCGGGCAAAACATTGGGCAAATTGGAAAAAAATATAGCAGCTTATCATGACAGCATCACACAAATCAAAGCAGAAAGTGGGTGTCGCATAATTGAACCCTATTGGCAAGCCGTCTTGAATCTGTTAGGAGAATCTGATAATCCGCGTGTGTTAGTTGGTAAAGCCTGTGATCAAGAAAAAATGTTACCTATTTTTCAACAAAACAATAATCAAACGGGTATAGGATGTATATACATTAATGCCTTGATACTCAATTATTTGTTTGAAGGGTATCAACAAGCTTTTGAATATGGCAAGTTGCTTGAAGAAACTCATCCCGCATTGGTGGCAATGTACACAGTTTCGGTTTCTTTTTTTTATAACGCCCTCACTCGGTTGGCACTTTATGACTCTGTGAACAATGAGGCGCAAAATCAGTTTTTGGAAAAAGTGATTGCCAACCAAAAGGAAATGAAAAATTGGGCTCATCATGCCCCAATGAATCATCTACACAAATGGCATTTGGTGGAAGCAGAGTACCATCGCGTGCTTGGGCATGATACAGATACAATACTTGAACATTATGAGCAAGCCATTGTTTTGGCAAAAAAACATGAATATACTCAGGAAGCTGCACTGGCTAATGAATTGTTGGCAAAATTCTGGCTGAAAAAAGGTAAAAAAAAATATGCACAAATTCAAATATTAGAAGCCCGGTATCTTTATCAACAATGGGGCGCAAATGCGAAAGTTGCGGATTTAGAAGCGCGATATCCACATTTTTTGACTCAAAAAGGTTTAAGCCAGGTGGATATCAACGTGAGCCAAATGGCGTCAACTTCCAGTCAAGGCGCTTCTGATTGGTTAGAAATTGCGCCAAGTTTTACTCAACTTAGTCAGTAACGCTTTGAAATTTACTCAGGTAGGTGGTGTTATTTTGCATGTTGAAAATTTTCCAATAGAGCGTTTACATTTTAGGGTAGAAGATACTGGCGCAGGCGTGGCTGAAAATGAGTTATATAAATTATTTGAAGCCTTTGGACAAACCGCAACGGGCAAAGCATCACAACAAGGTACGGGGCTAGGTTTACCCATCAGTCGCCAATTTGTGCAATTAATGGGCGGCGAAATTTCGGTACAAAGCGAAGTTGGCAAGGGAAGTGTGTTTGAATTTACCATATACGCCCCAACAGTTGTAAACATACACAATGAACAAGCACACACATGCCAAGTGATTGCACTAGAACCCAATCAACCCTGTTATCGTATTTTGATTGTGGATGACAAATGGGACAATCGCCAATTGCTGATTCAGCTACTTAGTCCCTTAGGTTTTGAATTAGAAGAAGCAGAAAATGGACAACAAAGCATTGAGATTTTTGAAAAATGGCATCCGCATTTGATTTGGATGGATATTTCTATGCCCGTGTTGGACGGTTTAGAGGCAACAAAATACATTAAAGCGACTCCCAAAGGACAAAAAACTTTTGTTCTCGCACTCACAGCCAGCAGCCATGATGAGCAACAGGCTTTGGCAACAGGCTTTGATGACTTTTTGCGTAAACCTTTTAAGGAGAATGATATTTTTGAGTTGATGCAGAAACACATTGGGGTGCGCTATATTTATGAAAAACAGTCAGCAACGAAATCTGTCCCAATGGAGGTTTTAACAGAAACAAGTTTTGCAGCTTTGCCTTCAGAATTAGTGGCTAATTTAAAGGAGGCAACGACTTTAAATGATATGAATATGGTTAATGATGTTATTGAAGAAATTCGTAGCCATAATGTGGCTTTAGCTGATGCATTGGCGGTTTTGGCTGATGATTTTAAGTATGAGGAGATTGGTGATTTTTTGAACGACAAGGAGGAGAAATTTTGAAAAAGGTTATCAAAAGCACTATCCTTTATAACTACAAGGATTACTTTTAAAAAAGGATA
>CAYFOB010000541.1:0-3296 GCA_964344525.1 uncultured Thiomargarita sp. | reverse complement strand
GTTTTTAATTTTTCACTTGGCGCATTGAGAGGGATGAGTTTTACGCCTTCTGAAAACTTGGATTTTCCAGAAGCATTTTATCGTTTGCTCAAAACCGAGTTGCCTGCCCACCCAAGTGTCAAAAATTGGGATGATTTTCGTCTGTTGTTCTCAAAAGAAGAGGGATTATGGGATCGTCCACTGATTTTATTAATTGATGAAGTAGATACCATGCCACTTTCATTGATAGATTTCATGGTGGCGCAATTTCGGGAAATGTACCTTAATCGCCAAAACAATTGGTTGCATGGATTGGCACTGGTTGGCGTTCGGGCAGTGCTGGGCATTGAAAGTCAACGGGGTTCACCGTTTAACGTTCAAAAATCGTTGAAAGTGCCCAATTTAACCCTCCCAGAAGTCAGAGAGTTATATCATCAGTACACAGAAGAAAGTGGGCAACAGATTGACACCGTCGTGGTGAACAAAATTTATTATTCAACGAATGGGCAACCTGGTTTAGTTTCATGGTTTGGTGAGCTGTTGACTGAAAAGTATAATCCTGGAATTAATAAAACGATTGATCAGAAAAGTTGGAAACTGGTTTGGCATAAGGCACGTTTTGTTGAACAAAATAATACTATTATGAATTTGATAGCTAAAGCCCGTATGCCGGAATATCAAGGCTTTTTAATGGAACTGTTTACCCAGGCCAACAGGCCATTTTCTTTTCATGATCCTTTGTGTAGCTATCTGTATCTTCATGGTATTATCACATCAGAAACTATAGAGCAAGCATCAGGAGCGCTGAGAGAAATTGGGCTATTTTCTTCACCCTTTATTCAAGATTGTCTTTATCACGCATTGAGTCGGGAAATCGTCGGGCGGGGCGCGTCGATTCTTGCTTTACAGCCGTTGGATGATTTGGCAGATGTTTTTACAGCTAACGCACTCAACTTACCGGCTTTATTGGCAAGGTATAAGGACTATCTGGCTCGTCTCAAAGTCAAAGGGATTAATCCCTGGAAGGAGCAGCCCCGTCGGAAAACGGATTTCAAATTAACAGAGGCGGTTGGACATTTTCATCTTTTTAGCTGGCTTTCTGAGGCTGTCCAAGACGATTGTGTTGTGAGCCCGGAATTTCCAATTGGTAAAGGGCAAGTTGATCTTCATCTTCAATGTGGTGATCAACAGGGCATTATTGAAGTCAAAAGCTTTGTTAAAAAATCTCAACTCAAATCGGATCAAGAGCAAGCGGCTGACTATGCGAAAAATTTAGGGCTTTCAAGTGTAACCATTGCGCTATTTATTCCGGTGCTTGATGAAACGGTGCTTGAAACGTTGTCAACTACTGAGAGGGTGAATGGAATAGAGGTGAATATTGTGGCGATTGGGTGGGTTTAAAAACCATGCGCTGTTTGAATCCGAATTTGCAAGATAGATCTCGCGTTTTTTTCTACATGAATAAATGGGTTTTTGAGAAAAAATTTGTACATCCTGCAATCGGGAGACGCTATATAAATAATATTCTGTCGTTTTAAAGGAGTCAATAATGAGACATTTTAGTTCTTATGGTCCAGTCAATTGCAAAGCGCATTTTTGTGTGGAGCGTCAGGCGTTGATTGAAACAGGGGTTCAACAGCTTGTTGGTAGTTTTGATGAGGAAAGTGGACATTATTTCACCATTTGGGCACCGCGTCAAACGGGCAAAACTTGGTTAATGAGACAAATACAACAAGCCATTGAACTAAAATATCCTGACGAATTTGCGGTTTTTAATTTTTCACTTGGCGCATTGAGAGGGATGAGTTTTACGCCTTCTGAACAATCAGATTTTCCAGAAAAGTTTGGTGAGCTGCTTCAGGGAAAATTACCTGGCAAACCGATTGTTTCTAGCTGGAAAGCCTTCAGTGATTTATTTTCAAAAACGGAAGGTTTGTGGGATCGTCCACTGATTTTATTAATTGATGAAGTGGATACCATGCCACTTTCATTGATAGATTTCATGGTGGCGCAATTTCGGGAAATGTACCTTAATCGCCAAAACAATTGGTTGCATGGATTGGCACTGGTTGGCGTTCGGGCAGTGCTGGGCATTGAAAGTCAACGGGGTTCACCGTTTAACGTTCAAAAATCGTTGAAAGTGCCCAATTTAACCCTCCCAGAAGTCAGAGAGTTATATCATCAGTACACAGAAGAAAGTGGGCAACAGATTGACACCGTCGTGGTGAACAAAATTTATTATTCAACGAATGGGCAACCTGGTTTAGTTTCATGGTTTGGTGAGCTGTTGACTGAAAAGTATAATCCTGGAATTAATAAAACGATTGATCAGAAAAGTTGGAAACTGGTTTGGCATAAGGCACGTTTTGTTGAACAAAATAATACTATTATGAATTTGATAGCTAAAGCCCGTATGCCGGAATATCAAGGCTTTTTAATGGAACTGTTTACCCAGGCCAACAGGCCATTTTCTTTTCATGATCCTTTGTGTAGCTATCTGTATCTTCATGGTATTATCACATCAGAAACTATAGAGCAAGCATCAGGAGCGCTGAGAGAAATTGGGCTATTTTCTTCACCCTTTATTCAAGATTGTCTTTATCACGCATTGAGTCGGGAAATCGTCGGGCGGGGCGCGTCGATTCTTGCTTTACAGCCGTTGGATGATTTGGCAGATGTTTTTACAGCTAACGCACTCAACTTACCGGCTTTATTGGCAAGGTATAAGGACTATCTGGCTCGTCTCAAAGTCAAAGGGATTAATCCCTGGAAGGAGCAGCCCCGTCGGAAAACGGATTTCAAATTAACAGAGGCGGTTGGACATTTTCATCTTTTTAGCTGGCTTTCTGAGGCTGTCCAAGACGATTGTGTTGTGAGCCCGGAATTTCCAATTGGTAAAGGGCAAGTTGATCTTCATCTTCAATGTGGTGATCAACAGGGCATTATTGAAGTCAAAAGCTTTGTTAAAAAATCTCAACTCAAATCGGATCAAGAGCAAGCGGCTGACTATGCGAAAAATTTAGGGCTTTCAAGTGTAACCATTGCGCTATTTATTCCGGTGCTTGATGAAACGGTGCTTGAAACGTTGTCAACTACTGAGAGGGTGAATGGAATAGAGGTGAATATTGTGGCGATTGGGTGGGTTTAAAAACCATGCGCTGTTTGAATCCGAATTTGCAAGATAGATCTCGCGTTTTTTTCTACATGAATAAATGGGTTTTTGAGAAAAAATTTGTACATCCTGCAATCGGGAGACGCTATATAAATAATATTCTGTCGTTTTAAAGGAGTCAATAATGAGACATTTTAGTTCTTAT
>CAYFOB010000540.1:0-3330 GCA_964344525.1 uncultured Thiomargarita sp. | reverse complement strand
ATCGCGCTAAAATATTGCGAATTTCCGATTCTGAAAGCGTAAATATGCCATCACTGGCTAATAGAATACGATCCCCCGGATATAATTCCGTGGGACTAAGCGATTGATCAATCAATTCAATCTTTGCCCCAGTCACTGCAGAGCGCAGCATGTTACGATTTGGATGGGTCGCCGCTTCTTCGGGCGTGAGCGTACCGCGTCGTACCTGTTCTTGTAAGATAGGTTTTATAGAATGATCGGCATTCATGCGGTATAATCGCCCTGCGCTGTAAAGCCATAAAGGGGAATCGCCTACACTAATCCATTCCATTTGCTCCTTGTTAAGGGCTACCCCAACCAGTGTGCAACCCATGCCCTTTAATTGTGGCTTTAGTCGTACCTCCAAGGCTAACTGCTGATTGCTTTTTTCCAAGGCTTGCTGCAATCGCTCATCCATGCTACCTGATAACGCATGATAATTGTCCATAAAGGATTTAATAGCATAACGACTAGCATAAGCCCCCCCTTTATGTCCCCCCATGCCATCAGCCAATATCATCAAAAAGTCCAAGGGCCAACGGTTATCAAAGCCGAAATCATCCTCTTGATATTTACGTTCACCTTGAATACGATCACCGGCATACTCTTGATTGTGGATTAAGAATTCTTTTGCCAATCGAACTGTTCTCCACACAGGGGCACAAAAAGTTGTCCGCCCAAAATTTATTCACCCCTATGTCATTCAGCGGGAACAAATGAGGCATTATAGCAATTGTTACAATCGTATGTCGGATATCCCACACCTCAGCATCTTTGGGGAATAATCATGCCCGTTTCAGGATCACGCTTGACACTAATATAAAATCCTTTTTTAGAAAATATGTTTTTAAACGTTTGTGTTTTTTTCATTTGTAATGCGCCAGGAGACATGGCCAACAATTGGCGCACAGTGGTTTGATATTTGCCACCCAATAATAATATTTCATCTCGGTTCACATAGGTTTCTTTGACCCGCATCCAGCGTCCACCGATTTTGCGAAAGGTGCCATTGTCGCTATTGCAATCAATGACTTAGTATTTACCCCCAGTTTCTTCAGTGAGTTCCAAGTGGACATTGCTTACAGCACTTGCAGCGTCTGTGATGACAATATCAGCTGTTTTGTCGCAACCAACTAGATAACTTTTCATTATCTCACCTTCTAAAAATTGATGTTAACAACGGAGTAGCACTCTATTTTTTATAACTTATTGAATTTTAATAATTTTATATTTTTTTACTATATCTTATGATGTTTAAATTTAATTAAATCAATAAGTTATTGTAAAAAGTTAAGAACCTACTTTATATTTCATAGACTTAGATTTGAATAATAACATAAAATTAATAAGTATTGAAAGAAATTTATTGGGGGTTGGAAACAGCTAAAAATTATATGGACAAATATTGACAAGTGAACGACCACCTGCTTTAGCAGGTGGCTTCGAGAACCGCTAAAGCGGGCGATTAAGGCTAAAGCCCTTTAAACGTTGTTTCATCTGGCTAATGCTTAACTGGGAGGGATAGATACCATAATATGTACATGGTCTTTATAAATATAACCTTTTAAAATATCTTCTTGTAAGTACTGAACCATGAATTTTCATGTATTTTGGAGTCCAAAGCAGCGCTTTGGAAACCCATGCCCAAAGCGCTGCTTTGGACTCCAAAATGTGTGAAAACTTGTGAACGGGTACATAATAGTTATTTGTGGTTTTGGAACAAAAGTGCGTAACATCACTTACTAAGTGATGTTACGCACTTTTGTTCTTACAGTCGCAAAGCTTGCGCTTTGCTCCTTGTGAACGAGGTTGCGTAACATCAGTTAGTAACTGGTATGAAATACAAAAAAAACTTGTTCAATGAAGTTATAGCGTTTTCCTATTGAATAAGGTATAATTTCAAACTAAAATCGCACAAAAACCGGTGTTTTTGATGAGGAAATTGTTCCAATAGAAATTCCTCAACGTTTGTCAATCAACCAATCGTTGGGTTGGGATACTAGCAAAGTCAATGTCAGCGGTGGTGCTATCGCCATAGGGCATCCCATTGGGGCATATGGCGCACGTATTTTGGTCACTTTGCTGCATGGTATGCAGCGCAAGGGATTGGCTACTTTGTGCATCGGTGGTGGCCAAGGTGTTGCCATGGCTCTTGAGAGGCTTGAATAGTCAACACACTCATAAATCCCCTCTTGAGAGGGAATTTAGGGAGTGTCATTTTTTTTAATTTACCAAGCAACAAAACGGTTCCCATGTCTGAAGAACGTATTATCAAGAAATACCCAAACCGCCGTCTCTACGACAGCAAAATAAGTCGCTACATTACTTTGGAACAAATACACAACATGGTGCTCAACAAAACTCCGTTCAAAGTAATGGATCAACAGAGTGGAAAAGACATCACCCGCAACATTTTGTTACAAATCATCATGGAACAAGAAGCAACTGGCAAACCCTTGCTTAATGTGGATATTTTGTCCGATTTTATTCGTCGTTACAACGAAAATACGCGGCAAGGTTTTTCCCTCTATTTGCAACTGTCCCTGCAATTTTTTGCAGATCATCAAGCGACTTTGCATACTCAGATGGACGATGCCTTTAGCAAAATGCCTGTGAATTACTGGACAAAAGCGCTTGAAAACAATCTCAAAATATGGCAAGAAATGCAGCGACAAATGTTTAAAGCGGTAGTTCCCCCGAATAATGATAAAGAGTGAAGGAATCCATTAGATTTTCAGATTTTCTGAAAATCTATGGAGCCACATCACCCGAGACTATCCCAAATTCATACCCTTTGGACTTCATTTCCTCGCGCCACTTTTCGGCGATTTCCTTTTCTGGTGGGTAATACCCAGCAACCGCTTGATAGCCCATGTTAGCCAATTCTTGACAAATCGCAGTGCCAATTCCGCCAATACCATCTTTGCCTGTTGAAAAAGTGACAATCGTTGTTTTTATTCAGGTCAACAATTAAGTACCCGTTCACTAGTTTTACCGCATTTTGGAATCGCCCAGCTTAGCGAAGGACTCCAAAATGCCTGATGATAATGTACATTTTAATAATGTACAGTAATTTGTCGGTGGCAACGTGGTTTTTGTTGCTCGCCGTGAGGATTATATAAGTATTTTATTATAACTTTATAAAATATATACGTGCATATATACAATAATTCGACGAAACTTGCTTCCTCTCAAAATTGACGTGCAAAATTGTAAAGCCTTAGAAAAGAAGCAATTAACGAAAAATTGACTATTTTGGCACAGCTATTGCTTAATTAATAACTGATGTTACGCACTTTTTTTCACTCGAAG
>CAYFOB010000539.1:3066-3332 GCA_964344525.1 uncultured Thiomargarita sp. | reverse complement strand
TGCGAGTTTTGCCTAGCAAAAGTTTTTTTATATCACTACTCGTTGGGGACTGCCCCTTTTTTAAAAGTAATCCTTGTAGTTATTCACTGTTTTGGCTTGCCTTATGGCGTTTTGAAATCAGTTAATCAACATTTTTTCATTCGCTTAGTATTTCAACCAATATGTTAAAATTTTACAGTTTGTTTAAATTTCTCCTAATTTTCCAACTTCTTGGCTTAACACAAGTTCAAAGCCAAGAGCCAGAAATTTTTTTGAAAACTGAGAGA
>CAYFOB010000539.1:0-3056 GCA_964344525.1 uncultured Thiomargarita sp. | reverse complement strand
GGTTTTAGAAACAGGATGCGTAACATCAGTTAACAACTGATGTTACGCACCCTCGTTCCTTAGCAAAGCTAAGGGAATGCAATGTGTCCGGTGGCAAGGACGCGTCGAAATACGGTTCCCACGCACGGCGCGTTGAACCAGCACTAGAATACGTAACATCAATTAAGAAGCAAACAAAAAATGATTTCTGAAATAGACCATTATGCCGTTATGGGCAACCCCATTGCTCATAGTAAATCTCCTTTAATTCATACTGCATTTGCTAAACAAACAGGGCAAATATTAGAGTACGATGCCATTTTAGTAGAAGGCGACTTTGCCCAAGCCGTGCAAGCATTTCAAGCTTCTGGTGGAAAAGGCTTAAATATCACAGTGCCCTTTAAACAAGCCGCGTGGACATTGGCTGATCAACGCCGAGAGCGAGCAGAGCTGGCTGGCGCGGTTAATACCTTATGGTTTGATGAACAAGGGCGGTGCATTGGTGATAATACTGATGGCGTTGGTTTGGTGCGCGATTTAACCCAAAATCATGGGTGTCAGATTGAGGGACGGCGCGTGTTAATACTCGGTGCGGGGGGCGCAGTGCGTGGTGTGTTGGCGCCTTTGTTGGAGGCGGCACCGGCTCACTGTGTGATTGCTAATCGTACTATGTCTAAAGCGGTGACTTTGGCTGAATTGTTTGCCGATTTTGGAAATATCAGCGCAAAACCGATTGATGCTTTACAAAACAAATCTTATGATTTGGTGATTAATGGCACCTCTGCTAGTTTACAAGGAGAGTTACCTCCGTTGCCTGAGGGTTTGTTGGCTGAGGGGGCTTGGTGTTATGATATGATGTATGCAATGACTCCGTTTCTGCAATGGGCACAAAAACAAGGGGCGGCTTTTGCATTGGATGGTTTAGGTATGTTGGTAGAACAAGCGGCGGAATCGTTTTATCTTTGGCGTGGGGTGATGCCTGAGACGGTTTCGGTGATTCAACAAATAAAGAAATAATTTAAGGAACACTTCATGTTTGGTATCCAATTTCTCAAAATTCAACCCACCACTTATTTGCTACAATATCAAAGAGGTCAGGTGAAGCGTGAAGGGCGGGGACTCGCTTTTTTTTATTTTGCGCCAACCAGTTCTTTGGTGGCTGTTCCCATGGAAAGTGTTGATGTCCCATTTATTTTTAATCAAGTCACCACTGATTTTCAAGAGATTAGTATTCAAGGGCAAGTGACTTATCGGGTTGTTGATGCTAAACAGTTGTCACAATTGTTGAATTTTACCCTTGATAATACAGGGCGCAATTATGTCAGTGATGATCCTGAAAAGCTTCCACAACGTTTGATTAATTTAATTCAGGTGTTGATGCAGGGTGAATTAGGACATTTATCCTTGCGCGAGGCGCTTCGGGCGGCTGATAATTTGGTACAAAAAGTCCTAGAAGGTTTGGGCAGCTCTAAAGAAATTACTTCTTTAGGCTTGGAAATTCTGGGTTTGTCGATTTTGTCCATTAAGCCAAATCCAGAAACCGCGCGTGCCTTAGAAGCTGAAGTGCGTGAGCAATTGCTTAAAGAGGCTGATCATGCAATTTATGCACGGCGCAATGCAGCGGTGGAGCAGGAAAGAGCTATCAAAGAAAATGAGTTGCAGACAGAAATTGCGGTTGAAAATAAAAAGCGTCAAGTGCGTGAGGCTCAAATGGAGGCGGAGCGTGTCGTCAAAGAAAAAGAACGGCAAATCAGTGAGGAGGAAATGACGGGTAAAATTTCTTTGGAAAAACGCAATAAAGAATTGGTGGCGCTGGCGACAGAAAACCTGAAGTCAGAAGCGGATGCTAAAGCCTATACGCTTTCCGTTATGATGCAAGCCCTGGCTGGTGTGGATGCTAAAGTGTTACAAGCGCTTGCCAGCAAGGATATGGAGCCCAGTCAATTGGTGGCTTTAGCCTTCCGCGATATTGCTGAGAGTGCAGAAAAAATTGGGCAGCTCAATGTGTCGTCCGAATTGCTCGCCGAATTATTACAAGAGCGTACTTAACATGCAACGTACTACTGAAAATAAAATCATCCTTGTGGTGCGGCGCACCCGTTTGGATGATTTAATTGCCCGCTTTAATACCCTGGCTCAAGCGCAGTTTTATGTGGAACACTTGGGCGCCGATTTTTCTGATTATCAGCAAGAACATGAAATTTATAAAAAAGCGGTTATCACGGCAGAAAGTCAACTGCGTGAGCTGGGGCGTGTTCAAGTGTTAGATCGTGATTTTTTGCCCAATTTCATTTTTGGTGAGCAAGATATTGTTGTGGTTTTGGGACAAGATGGTTTAGTGGCTAACACCGTTAAATATTTGAATGGACAACACATTATTGGCGTTAATCCAGAACCCCAGCGTTGGGATGGGGTTTTATTGCCGTTTGAAGTCACCGATTTGAGGGTAGTGATTCCAGATGTTTTTGCACAATGTCGTCCTATTAAAGAAGTGACGATGGCACAAGCGACTTTAAATAATGGACAAATTTTGTATGGCGTTAATGATTTATTTATTGGGCGCAAATCACATACCTCAGCACTTTACCAAATCAAAATCGGTTCACAACAAGAACAACATTCATCCAGTGGCATTATTGTTTCAACGGGTTTAGGCTCAACGGGTTGGTTTAAAAGCCTTATCACCGGTGCGACTGGTGTTGCTCAAGCGTTATTTAAGGGCAAACGATTGAACACTGATTTTGACAGCCGTTTTCCTTGGGATGCAAGCTATTTGCATTTTACAGTCCGCGAACCGTTTCCAAGTAGTACTTCAGCAACGACATTGGTTTTTGGCAAAATTAGTGCCAACCAACCGATGTCTCTTGTCTCCCAAATGCCGGAAAATGGTGTGATTTTCAGTGATGGGATAGAAAATGATTTTTTGGAGTTTAATTCAGGAACAACGGCGACGGTTGGTGTGGCGGATAAGCGGGGGTATTTGGTGGTTTAACTTTCCCATCTATTTTCAGGAAACAAAAAGACTACACGGATTATTTTTAATAAAGGATAACCCCCATTAATGAAGTGATTTTGAC
>CAYFOB010000538.1:0-3333 GCA_964344525.1 uncultured Thiomargarita sp. | reverse complement strand
CAACCAATAACCGTTGTTAACAATTATTCTTCTGGTTTTTCGACTCAATAAATAAGCTTCAAAACCATGTAGGGTGGAATTGCGCTGCGAAATTTACCCTACATGAGCTTTTTGTTCTATATCCAATTGGATAGAAAAAACAGTTACTTAAAAAGGTAAGTGTAACCAATGACTACCCCTAGCGCTTGGTAATCAGCTGAAGTTTTACCTTCCGCTGCAATGAGTTCATTTTTATGTGCTCGCTCGTCTGGATTGAGATTAGCGACCTGTTCAAAGTTATCCCGACTGTTGCCAAAACTATAAATGATACCAAAAGCGAGTATTGATGTTTTGTCCTTACGTGTAAAGCCAATCGTTGTATGATAAATATTCCAATTGTTGAGGCCCATCCTGACAATTCGCGTTTCATTGTAACCTGGAAATGTTGAAAAATCTGTACGAATGCTTAAATAACCACTTACATTATTGGTAAATTCCTGCTCAACAGCGAGCGCAAAATTCACCACGCTCCTTGCCTCATCTGTTATTATGAGCTGGTTTGTGCTTGTTAAGATTTCCTCCCCACCTTGACCAGTAGTGACCCCTCCTGTACCTGTTAAGGCTTTTTTCCAACGTTCACCAACAACAAAATTTTTGGAGTCAGGTGTCATGACATCATAACTGTTTTGTTTTGCAAACCATTCGATGGTTCCTGCAATACGGGTTTTATTACTGAACGCATATTCTAGTCCACCAGCTAAGGAAAGTGGGGTTTTATACTCTGCCTCAAGATCTTCTTGCCGGTAATCTGCAAGCAAACCAATATTGCTATCTTCTTTAAAGATAGCATAACCCCCTGCCACAGTTCCTTTTCCAAATAAACTGACACTAGGTGCTGTCAAAGTCGCGCCCAGTTTTAAGGCACCAAAATCTGCTGCAATACCAAATTTCAACAATCCCCTCATATTGTAGAAATCAGCATGGTAAAAAAGATCCTGACTGCTCACGTACGACGACCCAATATTCACAGCACGCGCAAATTCTGCATGGTCAACACTTTGACTTCTTAGAGCGACAAAGCCGCTCATGCCAACATAAATACTTTCTTGCAACTTACGTGCCCAGCTTAACCCGCCCCAAATTTCACTTAGCCGACTCTCATAAGTGAACTGTCCTTTATAGTCTTCATTGCCATCAAATACGCAGCTATTCTGCTCTGTGCAGGCGCTGGCAAGAACATCGCTTATATTTTCACGACGCCCAGACATTTCGATTGAGGCACTATTTTTGGTGAGTAATGAATAGCCAAAAGTCCCCCCACCAAGTTCAAAAGTACCCGACAAAAGCAGTGGAATAATATTGGTTGCCAGTGAGCTGGGGTTTTCACCTGTTCCTCCCCCATTTTGGATACTAACCGATTCTAGTTGATAGCCGTTGGCGCTGACTGAAAAGGTAGAGTTTTTAATAAAACCGAGTGCCCCAGGATTGTAGAATCCAGCACTTGTATCTCTGACACCGCCCACAACAGCCCCACTCATCAACGCAGAACGAGAACCAAATTGGTTACTCCAATAATGATATTCTTGACTAAAGACGTTGCTCGAAATCATTAAAACTAATAATAGTGCAAATAGTCTCATAAGATTTTCCTAGTAAATCCTGGGCACTCCTATTTGATCTGAGTCGCAATACCAGCAATACAAAAATAAACTTCATCGCAATATTGCCCCAACAGTTGCCCTGCTCTACCTGATAAATCAGCAAATTGTCTTGCCAGTCGATTGTCTGGGATAATACCAAGCCCAACTTCATTATGTACCCATACCACGTCGTTAGGTAGTTTTAAGGTTTGTTCCAAAGTGGCTAAAATGTTAGTATTTTGGTGATAGAGCATATTGTTTAACCAGGCTGTGACACATTCAATCAACACTGGGCGTTCACAACGTTTGACCGCATTGAATAAATCCAATGGCTCTTCAATCACTTCAAATTGATTGCCACGACGTTTTTGATGTTCAGCAATCCGCAATTGCATTTCTTCATCCAAACATTGCGTGGTTGCTAGATAATATGGTTTTTGTGTGTTAGCCAAGATACGTTGTTCTGCCAATCGAGATTTTCCACTTTTGAGGCTACCTAAATATGCGACTTTCATATTTTTTCAGAATGATTTAAATATTCTATTGTTGTCCAACTTGTTTTGTAATTAAAATGGTATCTTAATTTATTTATCGCGCCATAATCTACTTGTATGGACATAGATTTTTTCAAAGGCATTTCTAAAACATGCGCCAGCAGCGCACGAATAACGCCCAAATGGGTGACGATGACAAGAATTTGGGCATTTTTTTGCGTTATGTCGTGCCAAAATGCTTGGCATCGCTGAAATAAGGTTTGAAAACTTTCGCCGTTGGGTGGGGCAATATTGACGTAATCATTCATCCATTGTTGCAATAATTTTTGATTGATGTCATCCCATTTTTGCATTTCCCAGTCACCAAAGTTGAGTTCCATAATCCGTTTGTCTATGATGACGCTATCGCTTAATTGGTAAGCTAAATGTAAACAACGTTGCAAAGGGCTGCTGATTATCAGAGCATTTTTTGGTAACTTTGGCAATTTGGGCGCATGGGCACAAGGCACATCGCTTTGCCCGTAGCAAACGCCTTTTTCAATTTCAACCTTGGTATGTCTAATTAGATAAATGTCCAAAACGCCGTCACCATCGTGAGGTAAAATACAATTTCTGTGATTTGTTGGGTGGCGCCAAGACAATCACCTGTGTAGCCACCGATTTTTTGGCTAAAAAAATGCGCTAAATAGCTTGTCATTATAAAAACTGGGATAATAGTAAACAAACAAAAATAGCTTGGCAATAGCAATAAGGGCGCAATACCAAAAATACCAGCCACGCTCAAATCTTGAACCGATAATTTCACCGGTTTGCTCTTCGCATCATCACGCGCATACTCATGAGTAAAAATAATCGTGCTGGTAGCAAATCGGCTGAGACTATGCCCAGCAAACAAAACAACGGGTATCATCTCAACAGAGATGGATTGGAGTGCCAAAAATTTTAAAAGTAAAATCAAAACCAGACCAATCACGCCATAAGCCCCAACGCGAGAATCTTTCATAATCTCTAAAATTTGCTCTGATGCCCAACCACCGCCAAAGCCATCACAAACATCAGCAAAACCATCTTCGTGAAATGCGCCAGTCATTAAAATAGAAGCCACCATACTTAATACGACTGCGATAGAAATCGGAAAAATCAAATGGCTTAGAAAAAAAACCAGGGCAGCGCTCCCCCCAACAATCCAACCAATCAGAGGGAAATATTTGGTTGATTTA
>CAYFOB010000537.1:2103-3334 GCA_964344525.1 uncultured Thiomargarita sp. | reverse complement strand
CATTAATGAAGTGATTTTGACGGTGCCCGTATTAAAAGTAATCCTTGTAGTTATTCATGGTTTAGGAAATAGACTGCGTAACATCAGTTAATAATATAAGTAGTTCAACAAAAGTAAATTTACAATGTTAAAATACTTTTGTTTAACTATTTAAATGAATCAACATGATTTAATTTAGAGAATTTTAAAAGGATAAATAGCTAATGCAAAGTCTCCTGATGAGATAAAGGATGAGCTTAAGCTTTTGGATAATTTATGAAACTACCCTTATACATAGACTGGGCACCAGAGATTGACTCCGTTGCCCCATGAATGAAGGATTCAACCCTTTAAATATCGAATGAATGGGTATGTAAATGCTAAAAAGGTGTCAAAATGAGCTTTCAAGAATTTATAGAAAATTTAACCAAAGAAGATTTAGAGTTTATCAATAAAGAGTTTGTTAAAAGAGAAAATAAAATTCCTACTTATCAATATAGCAAAATTAGAGATATTGATTTAAGAAATTTGGTAAATATCGAAGAAAATTTGGACACACAGATTTTTAATACTTGGTTTAATAATAACATCACAATAAGCAACGAAATAGAACTATTTTTAATAGAACTCATACAAAATAATGATGTTTTAATAAGAAGCTATAATGAAGAAGAACTAAAAGTTAAATTTTTAGCTTTGCTATTATATAAAGTCAATTTTAAATCAATAGAAAATAATTTTAGAGATTTTTATGAGTTACAATTGACCTACAAAACACATAAGTTTATTTTCAGCGGAACTATAGATTTTGTAGTATCTAAAGGTTTAGTTTATAGCCAAAAAACCTATTTTTTTATTCAAGAATTTAAGAAAGGTGAAGAATATAGCAATCCTCGTCCACAACTATTAGCTGAACTGATCAGTGCAGTAGAACTTAATGGTTTCAAAACCATTAAGGGGGCTTATATTATTGGGGCAATTTGGAATTTTGTCATTTTGGAAAAATTAGCTGAAAATAAATATCAGTACTTTGTGTCACAAAATTTTGATAGCACCAAAATAGAAGATTTAAAAAATATCTATAAAAATTTGCTGGTTGTCAAAAATGAAATTATAAATACAATAAAAAATGAAAACAAAGGTTGTCAGGACTTCAATACCTGATAAGTACTGAACCACGAATTTTCAGGTATGCAAGTGCGTAAGAAGCTTAGCGAAGGAAACCCATGCCCCTCGCTAATCTGCGAAAACT
>CAYFOB010000537.1:1379-2093 GCA_964344525.1 uncultured Thiomargarita sp. | reverse complement strand
TTCGTTACCCTTAGAACGAAAAAAAATCAACGTTTTTTGGAGTACAAAGCAGCGCTTTGTGCGGTATTTTTTATTTTTCTTTGCATAAATGAGATCGGCAAAAAAGGAAATACAACACAAATAGACCCATAAATGTCCAAAACATGATGGCTTCTGAAACTTCTAAATATAACCCTATAAGTCCAAATGAAGCTAAACATAAGGAGAATCCAAGCATGATTAAAAGAGTTTGGTTGATTGTCAAACCAGCGTCCAAAAGTAAATGATGAAGATGTTCCCTATCTGCTGTGAAGGGTGAACGCCCTGCAATCAATCGACGTATTGTTATGCGACTTGTGTCAAGTAGTGGCAATCCAAAAATCCAAAGCGCCGTTGTTGGTGTCATGGCACGTTGTTCGCCCTGAGAAAGGCTAATCAAAAACCATACGATGATAAAGCCCAGAAACATGCTACCAGCATCTCCCATAAAGGCTTTTGCGCGTGGTTGTCCAGGATAGCGTAGATTAAATCTGAGAAAAGCCAACATGCTAGCAATTAATACCAATAAAATATTCAATGGTTGGTATAAATCGGCATTCCAACAAATAAAGGCTAGGGCTGATAGTGTAACTAATGTTAAACTAGCAGCTAAACCGTCTATCCCATCGACCATATTGATAGCATTAATAGCCATCAAAATGGCTAAAATCGTTAGTGGCCATGCCAAATATCCTA
>CAYFOB010000537.1:0-1369 GCA_964344525.1 uncultured Thiomargarita sp. | reverse complement strand
TGTGCCATGCGACGCTGTAGCGGCCCGCGCCGAGCGGCGACTTGGGCACCACGACCAGCGTTCGGCCATCGGGTGCAACCTGGGTAGTCACAGACATGTCATTCCCCTCCTTTTGCTAAAAATAAAATAATCAATGCCAAATATCCTAATTCTTGGTCACCTGGACCCCAGCCAATCGCTCCCAAGTCGTTAAGTATTACACCACCTTCTGCAATGATTAACACTGCCACTAAAATTTGTGCTAAAAACCGCGTTTTATGAGGTAAATCGTGAAAATCATCCAAAATGCCTATAATCATCAAGATGCTGGCTCCGGCCGCTAAGTCACGTAGTCCTGACAACGGTTGATCTAAAATCAATAAAGCCAACATAAACCCGCAAAACATTGCGATACCACCAATTAAGGGAATTTTGCCTTTATGTTGTTTACGAGCATTTGGGTGATCTACAAGACCAATACGCAATGCTAAGGGCTTTAATTCGTGTAAAAGAATTGCAGTAACGGAAAAAGCGATTATTAAACTTGTTAAGTTAGCCATAAAGTCTATTTATAGCAATAAAATTGCATATTGTAGCAGATTTTGTTCTTTAAAATGCGGACAAAAAAAAATTTAAAACAGGGAACATCGTTCATCCTCTGGCAAATGTGCATACCAAAGCAACGCCCATTCGTGGGAACCCAACACACTGCGATTTAATATGCCTGTGCGTAAATCACTCAGCACCCCCGCTTTTTTGCCATCCTCAACGGGCAACGCGTAGTTACGGATAATATGCAACGTTTGGTTGGCTGCAGGGGCATTCAAACTCACTTGAATGGGTAAGGCGTTTTCGTTGGGTGGGTGGAATAAATGAATGCCTTCTTCGCTATGTAACAGCATTTGTAAACGTGGTCCCTTGATTTGTAGATGACGAAAACCTTGCTGTGTTGTATGTGATGTTTCTATTCCTAAATAAGCCAGTGCTTTTTCATAGGCGTCTAGTAGGTAATCTAATTCTTTGTCGCCACTGCCATGCACTCGCGAATGTAATGTTAATTTTAAGTCGTCGTATTGATTCAGTTCCAGTCCTTGGCAAAAAAAATTTAAAAATGTGACGTTCATTAATACATTCAACCAATTGCTTTGGGATTCTTGAATCAGATTTGGGGCAAGTACATACATTTCCTCTAAATAATCTCGAATGTCTTGATAAGCATAAAAATCGGCACTGTTAATATATTGACCTTCCCTGGCGCAACTGAAATGAAGATTCGTTTGTTTTGTTGTTGTAAAACGTATTTCGGTTGGATCACGCGCTGTTTTCATTGCCCAAAGCGTTTCATCTATAGCTTTTCAGAAAAAGATGTTGGTCTTTAATTTTAATTTTG
>CAYFOB010000536.1:0-3340 GCA_964344525.1 uncultured Thiomargarita sp. | reverse complement strand
CCAGAGGTTGGGAACGAGTATGCGTAACATCAGTTATTAACTGATGTTACGCAACCTATTTCTAAAACCCATTCATTGAGGAAAGCGATTACTTTTAATAAAGGATAACCCCCACCGATGAGGTGGCGCAAGACGGTGCCGTTTTAAAAGTAATCGCTTTCCGTTATTTACGGTTTTTGCTTGCCTGATGTCTTGACTAATCCGTTTATCTGCCCGTAATCCGTTGTACTCCAATCAATAGCCCAGTCTCAAAGTGCCGGCAACCGTCGCAATTTCAAATAATCCAAAAGTCCATTCAAATCTTCGCCAGTTGACCAATATATACCATGCTCCAACATTAAATCGACTGCTTTTTTACTGAAACCCTCAAAACTAAAAAACCACAATCGCATGATTTCAGCATCTCGATCCAACTTGACGACTTGCGCTTTATCTAATAATTATGCAATATTTTACTTATAAAAAGATTTCAAACAGGCTCTAATAACTGAAGGCATCCTCGGAATATTTGTCCAATTTTCCACCTTTTTATTATCCCTGTTTACAAGGGTTTTAACATACTGATATAACGTATTACTCAAATTCACTTTAAGTCCATCAGGGCTTTTATGGCGTTTTTTAGCAATTTCAGCAGGACTATAACCACACAATAAACCGCGCAAATGTAATTTTTCTTTTGAAGTGAGGGATTTACCTTTAGCTTGCCCTAAATCCGTGTAAAGGCGTTTTAAATCCCAAGACTTTTCAGCATCAGTAAAAGCCTCATCTGTATGCGCCATCATTATCATTAATACCTTTCTCAAAAATTAATTATCGGATTTTATCCCCTTTATAACTCATCCCTGTAGTTTAAGTATGCGCCATTAGTACCTAGATAATAAATTTATTAACAAAATATAACATAATTCATAATACTTGGTTAGTTGTTTTAAGTCATTGTCCTTATATAAAATGGCACCACCTTTATGCTCAGGAAAAGGTGGATATACTATTTTCTTGCTTTTATTCAAATTATTCATCAAAACTAATTAATAAATAATTATAACATAATTATAATACTTGGTTAGTTGTTTTGATGTCCTTAGATAGATAAGCTAATAATAACGCCCGTCCTTAGGCAAAGGTGGACGTTTATTTTAACTGCAATAAAGGATTTTTCTATGCTTGATACGCTAATACATCTCAAAAAACTCATCCAACGTGGAGGAGTCATGGGAGTATGTTGTTTGCTAATCGCTTGTGGAGGAATAACCGCACGACCAACAATCCAGGCAACTGCTCAAGATGTTAAATTTGCCATTGATTCGATAGAGATACGCCCATTTGAAGGGGATCGTGGAGCCCAAATAGCAGAATTTGTGAAGAACAATATTACCAAAGAAGGGTATATCAAAGTTGTCACAAGCAACGGGCAAACAGTCCTATCTGGAACAGTTTCTGTTGGCAAAATCGACAAAAAATCTTATTCAGAGTCATATAAAACTAAGGATAAAAATGGTAGGGAAGTCATTAAATATACACACTACCATCGCAAACAGCTGACCGCTCAAGCGACTTACTCAGTCAATAATGAAACGGGCGAAGTGATTGCTGGCAACAACTTTACTGATCACTATGATCATACATGGTCTAGCGGTGAAAATGCGGCGAAGGCCAGTGGACAGGCCGCATCGGATGATCAGATTATCGCTAGCACTTTGAATGGCTTAGCCAGGCAGATTACAACAGCCATCTCTCCACATCAAGAATATTTGTCATTTCCTCTGCCTTGCACAGGACTCTTAAGTATAGCACTGTGCTGGAATCGCCCTTCCAGTTTGAAACTGGGAAGCGACTATTATGAGCAAGGACATTATGAGGAAGCTGGTAAACACTGGCAAAATGCGATCCAAGAGGCAAGTGATGACCAGTACAAGGCGATGGCTTATTATAACCTTGGCGTGTTGAAGGTGCATGACAAAAAGTATGCAGAGGCGTTTGATTTTTTCAAAAAAGCAGATAAACTAATCCGAGGCGATAGGCTTTATATGCAGGCTTTGACTCAAGCTGAAAAAGCAGGATGGCATGAATTAGAACTTGATAAGATGGGGATAAAAAAATGATAGTGATCTAATGTGGTAGAACAGTTGAAATGTCGCTTCGCTAAGCTTGGAACGAAAAAAAATTCAATGGTATTTTTTCGTTCCAAGCTTAGCGAAGCCTTTGTTTGAACAAAAATTATGTTATGGTTTTTAAACCCAGCCAATAGCAACCACATTCACCTCTATTCCATTCACCCTCTCAGTGGTTGATAATGTTGAGAGCACCGTTTCTTCAAGCACTGGAATAAATAGTGCAATAGTAACACTTGAAAGTCCTAAATTTTTGGCATAGTCAGCAGCTTGCTTTTGATCCGATTTGATTTGAGAATTTTTGACAAAGCTTTTAACTTCAATAATGCCCTGTTGATTACCACATCGAAGATGGAGATCAACTTGACCCTTGCCGATCGGAAATTCTGGACTCACGATACAATCCTCTGCCACCGCCACTATAAGCCAGCTAAAAAGATGAAAGTGTCCAACGGCTTCTGTTAACTTCAAATCGGTTTTTCTACGGGGCTGTTCCTTCCAGGGATTAATTCCTTTGGCTTTGAGGCGAGCCAGATAGTCCTTATACCTTGTCAGCAAAGCTGGTAAGTTCAGTGAGCTAGCCGTAAAAACATCCGCCAAATTATCTAGCGGTTGCAGAGGGAGTATTGGTGTTTCATCACCAATTATTTCATCAATCAACGCATGGTATAAACAATCTTGAATAAAAGGTGAAGAAAAACGGCAAATATCACCCAATTCTCCATTGGCTTGTTGGATTGGTTCTATTATGCCGTGAAGATAGAAATAGCTGCATAATGGGCGGTGAAAAGAAAACGGTATATTATTGTTGCTAAACAATTTTATTAAAAAATTTTGATATTCCGGTATCCGGGCTTTGGCTATGAGATTCATCACCGTATTATTGGGTTCGACAAATCTGGCTTTTTGCCAAACCCTTTTCCAACTTTCCATATCAATAACTTGCTTCGTGCCAGGATTATACGTATCAGTCAACAGCTCACCAAACCATGAAACCACACCAGGCTGCCCATTTGTCGCGTAATAAATTTTATTCACTACTACGGCATCAATCTGTTGCCCACTTTCCTCAATATACTGATGATATAATTCCTTGACTTCTTGATGCGTTAAATTGGGCACTTTTAACGATTTTTGAACGTTGAACGGCGAACCCCGTTGACTTTCAATACCCAACACTGCCCGAACGCCAACCAACGCCAGTCCATGTAGCCAGTTGTTTTGGCGAT
>CAYFOB010000535.1:1073-3348 GCA_964344525.1 uncultured Thiomargarita sp. | reverse complement strand
TTTGCAAAAATTGGAAAAAAAACGTAAATTTTATGATCCTGATAAACTAGCTAATGCCAAAGAAGAACTCAAAAAGTATGTCAATCATTATCAACAAATCTCTGGTGCTCGTACGATTGCACAACAAATGTCTCTCACAAACAATCGTTCTCATAGCTTTAAAGTTTTTATCAGCGGCATTCTGAAATTATTAAAAGAATAGATAACTGACCTATTATGCACAACGGAAAAAAAATTGTTGTCGTGATGCCCGCTTATAATGCAGCACGCACATTACAGCGCACTTACGAAGAAATCCCTCATGACATTGTTGATGAGGTCATTTTGGTTGATGATAAAAGTAGCGATGCCACCGCCCAAATTTCAAAATCCCTCGGTATATCAACAATTTTACATGATCAAAATCTAGGGTATGGCGGTAATCAAAAAACCTGTTATAAAACCGCTTTGCAAAAAGGGGCTGATATTGTTATCATGCTACACCCTGACTATCAATATACCCCAAAATTGATTACAGCAATGACTTCATTAATTTCAGAGGGATTATTTGACTGTGTACTTGGCTCTCGAATATTAGGAGAAGGCGCATTAAAAGGGGGAATGCCTTTTTATAAATATGTATCAAACCGCCTATTAACTTTTTATCAAAATTTATTGATTGGTCATAAATTATCTGAATACCACACGGGTTATAGGGCATTTTCCAGAGAAATTTTGGAAACGCTTCCATTAGATCAAAATTCAAATGACTTCATTTTTGATAACCAGATGCTACTGCAAATTCTTTACGCCAATTTTACAATTGGAGAAATCACTTGTCCAACACGATATTTTAAAGAAGCCTCCTCTATCAATTTTATCAGAGCCAGTAAATATGGTATCGAAGTCTTGATCACTACCTTACAATATGTGCTGCATCGGTGGAAAGTGAAGTATTGTCCACTTTTCAGTCCACTTGATCAATCAAATTGAGAATGTGAAATGATACACCTGTATAAGATGTTATAGACGCTTGGTACGCCATGTTGTTTAAGCTCAATTTTCACCTCATTGTCTTAAATGATGGTTCTCAGGATTTTCTACGCAATTCCACCCAACATGGAACTAAGTTTTGATTTATTTTTATCTGAATCATAAATTTTTGGCAGCTGGACGAACATGAGAAGAATTTTAAATTGGAATCACGTTTATTGGAAGCAAATTCTTTATCACTGCGCAGGAACAAGTGAAATTTATCATGAAAAATATCCAAATATGGCTTAAATCCCTCATCATCATTTTTTGTGTTTTATCAGCGACACTTATTGCTTACCATGATGCTTTAAATAATAGTTTTATCACAACATGGGATACTGGCGCCTACGTGGTCGATAATGTCAACATCAAAACCCTAACATGGGAAAATATCCAATGGATGTTTACCAGCTTTTATGGTGGGAATTGGACTCCCCTCGCTTGGTTTTCACATGCATTAACCTATGCAGGGTTTGGTCTTGATGCAAGGGGGCATCACCTCGTTAATCTTATCATTCATAGCTTGAACACCATTTTATTTTTTATGCTGGTTGTTGCTTTAATGTCATCTGGTGACAAGCAAATAAACCAAAAGACACTACTGGCAGCTGGTGTTGCCGCCATTTTATTTGGAATACATCCACAACATGTTGAAGTGGTTGTGTGGATAGCAGAACGCAAAGAAGTGTTATGTCTCTTTTTTATTTTGTTGGCGCTTTTATCTTATGTGTTTTATAATGCCGCTTGCACGGCTATTGCACGGTTATCTTGGTATTTCTTAAGTCTCTTGTGTTTTGTGTTGGCATTATTATCAAAACCAATGGCAGTCACATTCCCGGTTATTCTTTTATTGATGGATGTTTACCCACTCAACAGAACTCATCTCACCACTTCACATCACAGTATTTCTTATAAAATGCTTGTTATTGAAAAAATACCCTTTTTTATCTTTACGCTTTTTTCAATAGTGATCACCGTTCTTGCACAATATCATACAAGCAGTCTTCCTACCTTTGAGAAATTGGAATTAGAAATTCGTTTACTGAATTCTTTTAATAATCTTATTTTTTATTTGTCCAAATTCATTTTTCCAATCGGTTTATCACCCTTTTATCCTTATTCGTCAGACGGAATTCTTCACGAGCACTATTCTGCACTGATTCCAATCATTAGCTGTTTTCTTATTACTTTTGTCTGTGTCTATCTTTGGTTTAAAAAAAAGTATCATTGGTTAATGGCTTGGTTGTTTTATTTGGTGACT
>CAYFOB010000535.1:0-1063 GCA_964344525.1 uncultured Thiomargarita sp. | reverse complement strand
ATTGGACTCATACCATTTGGTATGCATGCTGCTGCGGATCGTTTTGCCTATTTACCAACACTTCCTTTTTATATGCTTATAGGTATTGGTTTTGTCAAACTTAACCGAAAAATCATAAAACAGCTTACCATTATTGTTTTTTTGTTTGTGACTGTTATGTTGGTGCAATTGACCCAAAAACAAACCTTGGTATGGAAAAATAATTTGACATTTTGGGCGTATGTTGTGACATTATCGCCAGAAAACGTGCACGCACAATTTCACCTAGGTGATGCTTATGTGGGGATAGGTGAATATGAAAAAGCAATTGAACATTACCACAAAGCGATGTTTTTAGAACCACAGAATAAGTGGAAATATGCCGTTAATCTTCCTATCGCTTATATTGAATTAAACAAGTTAGAAGAAGCGTTGAAAATTCTTAACCAGCTAGTAGAACACTCAGTCCCAATCAAAGAGGTAGGAGACCATTTTTACTATATGGTTGGCGTGAAATATTTAAAACAAGGGTTTTTACATAAAGCGCAATACTCATTCAAAAAAGCACTGGAACTCAATCCGAAAAATCAAAAAGCGCAGGAATTATACTTTGATTTGCAAAAAAACCGTAAATAACATATAATAATTATTAGAAAATCAATGGGCAATCTACCCCAATCATTACCTGATGGCTTTGACAATTTATCAGAGTATAATTTGCTCACTTACAAATCCTATAGTGAGAGATTAGAAGAATGGACAATAGATGAATTGATTGGCTATTATATGATTTATCGTAAAATGATTAGTCCAAGTACTGATGATTTGTTACCCATTGATCAATTTCAATTGTACGCTGTTACCACCAGAAAACCTCATTGGTTGATGCGTTACGAAAACAAAAAGGAAATAGCTACCGGAATTTATGAGATAAAAAGTTATAGTCGTCCAATACGAGTCATTATTACCAGCCAATTACCCAAATCTGATGCCAATGCGGTTTTGCAATTATTTAGTGGTAATGCGAAAGGCTTTCATTTTGGCGAGACACATTATCAATGGCGCAAACCAAGAAGTCGAGGTT
>CAYFOB010000534.1:0-3356 GCA_964344525.1 uncultured Thiomargarita sp. | reverse complement strand
TTTTTCTGAAAAGGTAAAGAGTCTTCTCTCATTTTTTTCCAAAACAGCCTCTGAATCTTTAAAAGGGGAAGGTTTTACTCCGATTTGGATTAGTTTTGAAAAATTGAAGACTGTCGCAAGGGATAGGTTTTACCGAGATTTAAATAATCAACTTTATCAAAGGCTTTTAGCCCATCACATTAAATTAGAACAAACAATCATTGATCAAATTGATTTGGTCGAACTGTTTGCTAATCTTAAGAACAAAGTTAAACCCATCGTTCTTGTTATCGATGAATTTGAAGGATGACGAATTAAATATCCATGCTTTATTTTCTTGATGGTTTTATTAATTTTTTTATCGAAGCTTTAGAAGGACAAACATTTATCGAAGTGCCTTCGGGTGCCGGAAGAACCGATATTTTAATTCTTTATAAGAATCACCGCTATGTGATTGAAGTCAAAGTGTTTACTAAAAATACCCTTTTCCAAAAAGGCAAGGGACAATTAGCTGAATATTTGAAATCGGAAAGTTTAGATGAAGGTTACTATGTGGTCTTTAGCAGTAAACATAAAGAAAAAGATGTGCTGTATGAAGAACAACAAATCAAGGGTAAGAAAATTTATACCTATATTATCAGAACTTCTTTTGAAGCCCCCAGTCGCCAGCCAATGCCGGAAACTTTAAAGCTCACAGAAGCTGAAAAAATTGTTGGTAAATTGTTAGGTTTAGGTAATTTGACAAATGAACAGATAAACCAAGTCACCGGTGTGAGCTTGAAAAAAATTGAATATTTGAGAACAATTAAGAATTTGTAGGCTCCAGTCCCTGATTTTCACATATTAATGAACACACCTGAACAGAAAATCCCTTTTATTGGGCTATTAATTTTAATTGTTTGGCTGCCTTTGCCTTACGGAAGTAATCATACTTGGGCTTGGGCATTGATGGAAGTCAGCATCTTTGGTATTGCGTTACTATGGTTATGGCAATATATGCGAGGCTTGCAAGCTATCCCCCCAGTTTTTTATAAGGCGATTCCCATACTGGCTATATGGGGCATCTGGCTGATTTATCTCACACTACAATGTACGCCCCTACCTTATTCATGGATTCAATGGCTGTCTCCACAGGCTGCACAAGCCTTTACTGATCCTACCTTAGCTACGTTGTCTGTTGATCCGCACAGTACAGCAGTTGGTTTATTCAAAAGTCTTAGTTATGTTTTGTTGTTTGCCTTGACTTTGCTGACAGTTAACACCCGCTCCCGCCTACGCTGGATCGCTTTAATATTGTTTTTGAGTGGTTTATTTCAAGCGGTTTTTGGCGGTTTAATGACTTTATCAGGAGTGGAATATGGTTTTTTCCATGAAAAGATTTATTACCGAGACGTTGCAACAGGCACTTTCATTAACCGCAATCATTTGGCAGGTTATTTGGAGATGTGTATAGCGGTGGGAATTGGTTTACTGATTACTGAGCTGGGACATGAAAATCGCCCTAACACTTGGCGGCAAAGGATCGTTGGGCTTTTGCGTTGGATATTGAGCAAAAAAATGCTTTTGAGGTTTTGCCTCGTATTTATGGTTATTACCTTGGTTCTGACACATTCACGCATGGGAAATACGGCTTTTTTTGCCAGCATGATGATTGCAGGGACTTTGGGTTTAATGTTATCCAAACAAGCTAATCGCGCTACTGTCATTTTGTTGGTCAGCTTGATTGTGATTGATATATTTATTGTCAGTGCCTGGTTTGGGATTGAGAAAGTGGCACAGCGTTTGGAACAAACGACTTTATCCACCGTAAAGCGTGATGACATTAATATTGATACGTTCTCATATTGGCAGGATTACTTATGGACAGGCTCAGGGCTGGGTAGCTATGAAACCACTTTCCCCCGTTATCAAAGTATAGAAGGCTTGTGGGATCACGCACACAATGATTATTTAGAATTTGCAGCAGAAACGGGTATTGTTGGCGCGTTCCTATTAGGCATTGTCGTTCTATTAACTTTAGCTGTGGTATTGAACACCCAATTTCGTCACCATTCTTCTTTAAATAGAGGAATTGCTTTCGCGGTTACGATGGCGATTATAGCACTGATCATACACAGCACAGTGGACTTCAATCTACAAATTCCTGCTAATGCAGCCACCTTTATGCTCATTTTGGCGTTGGGTTGGGTGACAGGCTATTTACCAACTAAGCGAAGTTCCCAGCCAGACAAATCAATTGACGGTGTTGTGCTGTTTAATCGTTTTAACCTGATAGGTTTGATGGTTGTTTTGGTATATTTGATTTATGTCGCCAGCAGTTGGGGTTTAGCTGGTAGACTCGTTGAGCAAGTTCGGGCGCAAATGGCACAGTGGCACAAACAAAAGGTAGAGGAGGCAGAATGGACAACAGCAAAGGAAAATACCGCGCTGGCACTGCGGTTAGCGCCTAAAAACCCTGATTTATGGGCAACAATGGGGCAGGTTTATTACATGCGAGCGATTAAAAGGACACAAAGTAGAAAGGAAACATTAGCGGCTTATCAACGTGCGCTGGATTATTTTCTAATAGCCATTGAACAAAAACCAACGGACGCTTCGATGTGGGGATATATTATTCTCTTAAAACAATACGACGCGCAATTTATGACTGCACTTGACTATGCTGCAACCTATGGGCCCAGAAAATCTTTTACACAACACATCGTCACAGACGTTGGCTTAGCTGCTTGGTATCGATTGCCAAAAAATGTGCAGTCAATTGTGATTGCTACAATAGAACGGGGCATGGAAACACAACCCAATATAATAGGGGGGCTTATTAAAAAGCACAAACGTAAATGGGTGGTTTGTGCGTATAGCGATAAAGCTTTTGCAAAAAAGTGTAGGTTTTAAGTAGACGGGGTTTGCAACCCCGTCCAAAACAATTAATTACCCATATTAACTATCTTACAATTTGGTAGTTGTTGCTTGACACACTTACACTTCGTGCAATCTTCCATCTTTGTGCATTGCTTCCCAGATTCTGAAGGGCTAGTAGCATCACAAGGTATAGAGGTAGCACACTGTTTTGTTTCACAGGTTTCTTCAATACACTTGTGTTCACACTTCGAAGTGCCGCCCGTATTTGATGTATTTGATGTATCTGGTGTATCATCCGGCTCTGGTGCATCATCCGGTTTTGCCTTGTTTACAGCTTCTTTTACCGCGGCATCAATCGCTGCTTTTTTCTCTTCTGACGCAACTTCTTTTACCTTATTAGCCACCTCAGCCGCTTTATCAGGTGCCGCTTTTGCTACCTTCACTGCCACCTCAGCCGCGGCCTCGGGTACGGCTTCAGCGACCTTGCCAGCGACCTCAACCGCGGCCTTGGGTACCGC
>CAYFOB010000533.1:0-3369 GCA_964344525.1 uncultured Thiomargarita sp. | reverse complement strand
CGCCATATAGCCTGAATCTTCTAAAAATGATAAAAACAGATAGAGTCCAAAAATAATAGGAATAAAGGTGGCAACGATTTGAAGACCACCGCCGATGCCGTTCGCTATTAAAATAGTTAAGGCTTCAGGTAAACCACTCAACAATTCAGCCAAACCATCGACAAAAAGGGTACCAAACAAAATATCAAAAAAGTCAATAAAAGCCCCCCCAATGTTAATGGTAAACATAAACATCAAATACATCACCCCAAGAAAAATGGGAATGCCAAGCACACGATTGAGTACAATGCTATCGATTTTATCCGATACTGTCCTTGTCATTTGATCCGCTTTTTTTACGGCTTTCTCAACAACAGCTGCAATAAAAGCATAACGGCTGTCAGCAACGAGGATATCAACCTCCTCGTCTAAATCCTCCTCAATTTGTTGTTGATGGAATGCGGCTGTTTCTTTAACTTCTTCCCCCCCCCATTGCGTGCTTAAACTATCATTTTCTAATAATTTCAAGGCAACCCAATGGGCATGGGACTTAATTTCATTGGGTAAATGTTCAGTGACGGTGGGCAATAAGGTTGTGATTGCCTTTTCGATCACCTCTGGATATTCCACCCGAAGTGTTGGAATATGTTTTTCTTCAGCAGCACTATCCATAGCCTGCTTCAATTCCTCGATACCCAAACGTTTGGCAGCACTGATTGGGATCACCGGCACCCCTAACTGCTGTGACAGCGCCGGAATATCAATTTTAATATTGCGTTGTTTGGCAATATCCATCATATTGAGCGCCACCACCAAGGGTACTTCCATCTCCAACAATTGGGTGGTCAAATAAAGATTTCGCTCTAAGTTAGAGGCATCAACGATATTAACAATTAAATCAGCCTCACCAGAGAGAATATAATCTTGAGCAATTTGCTCATCCACTGATGTTGTGTTCGCCCCCACCTCAAGAGAATAAGTCCCTGGCAAATCGACTAACTCAATATCACGACCAGCATGTTTGTAATAACCCATCTTGCGCTCAACTGTTACCCCTGGCCAATTACCAACGCGTTGTTTAGTCCCTGTCAATACATTAAATAAAGTCGTTTTACCACAATTTGGATTACCAACGACACCGATCACTAAATGTTTCATGTTTCAGCCCTCTCTACCAGCAATGCAGCCGCCTCATCTTTTCGTAAACTCAACGCAAACCCGCGCACCGATATTTCCACTGGATCCCCCATGGGTGCATAACGTATCACGCTAAACTCCGTTCCCGGCGTCAACCCCATTGCCAGCAATTTTTGTCGATAACCTTTGTTACCTTTTTGCAGCCCAGTTACTTTGCCCTTTTCCCCCAATGCCATATCACGTAGACTAATTGCCATAAGATCAATTCTCCTGAATCGGTACTACCCTAATTTTATTTGCCATACCAATATTCAAAGCCAACCGCGTTTCTCCACAAACGACAACTAAGCCAGCCCCTCTTTGTCGCTGTAAAACATGTAACTCTGTACCTTCTATCAGCCCCATTGCAATCAAACGTCTAATTAGAGTTTTTCCGCCGGTGACTTCCACAATTTTCACCCGTTCCCCTTCCCCTGCCATAGCGAGGGCAAGAGTTTGCGTGACATTTTCATTTTTCATTAACATAATTTAATCCCCATTAGTTTTATTTATGCTTTATCTTTAATAGTTTACCATAATTTTATTGTAGATGATAATGGTTTTTATTTATATTCAATATCCATACCCCTATGCGGGCTATTTTTGAATGATTTTGATAAAAAATTTTAATGGTTTTAATATCAAAATACAATAATAATATTTTACAATATACTAAAAAACTTTACCATATTATTGGAGTGGAGTTAGAAACTTTTAAAAAAGACTTGTATAATTCTATTATTGGATAATTTTTCCACCTGAATGACCCTTTTAATATTAAGGATTTTTAATGAAACTACGCTTAACAATGGGGTTACTAGCAACCCAAGTTTCTGCTGGAGATTTGCTCGCCACCCAAAAAGACAAACTTAGTTACAGCTTTGGACAACAATTTGGTAAAAATATTGACAAATATGTAAAGCAGCTAAAAGCTGATCTAAATCAAGAAATGCTTATCAAGGGCATTCAAGATGCACTGTCTGGGGAAAAGTCTTTGTTGACTGAACAAGAAATGGGGCAAGCTTTTATGATTTTCCAGCGACAGAGGCTAAGACAACTTGCTAACAAAAATCTTAAAAAAGGCGACGCTTTTCTCGCAGAAAATGCGAAAAAACCAGGCGTTGTGACCTTACCCAGTGGTTTGCAATACAAGATCATCAAACCAGGCACCGGCAAAACACCAACACTCACCGATGAAGTCACTACCCATTATCGGGGCACATTGCTTAACGGAACTGAATTTGACAGCTCCTACAAACGTCACAAACCCGCCACATTCCCAGTTAAAGGCGTGATTGCAGGTTGGACAGAAGCCTTGCAGTTAATGAAAGAAGGGGCAAAATGGCAATTGTTTATTCCAAGCAAGTTAGCGTATGGACTACAAGGTGCGCCAGGTGGAAAAATTGGTCCTGGTGCAACCTTGATTTTCGATATTGAACTGATTTCGGTAGGTCATAAAAAAAATTAATGTTGGTTTAAATCTTCGAGGTTTTGAAAACCTCGAAGGTTTTCAAAAGTAATCGCTTTCCGTTATTTGCAGTTTTTTGAAATAAGGTGCGTAACATTCCAAACATTCACTCAAATTTATAAACATCTTTAAAAATAGCGTAGTGTATTGAGTTAATACCTGCTCAAACAGCATGTAAAAAAATAAAGGGGAATGGATATTTTATGCGAGTTTCAAGTGGAAAAGAGTGTGTTAAACTACTTGAATAAACAACTCCAAAAATTGAGATGGGCAACCACAAGGGGCAATATTGATGTGCAATTTATTATGCTCAGAAATTTGGAAAGCGCGAGACAAAATACCTAAATTTGATATCACAGAGATTACCGCTTACGTTTTCTCAAAACACAGTTAAAAGCGGTTTCGATAATCATTAACAAAGGTAATGTGGCTTCATTAGCGAATGATATTGATTTTCCGCCTGGCCTTTTGCACGATTTTGTTTTTATATTTGGTAGCAGTCAACTTGAGCCTCTTAAAAGAATTAATGTCATCAAAGTACCCGTGTTGTTGGTGGAGGATAGTGCCTATGTGGCTTCTCTTTTTATAGAGCAAGTTGAGATAAAAGGCGTAAAGAGTTCTCCATATCCCCATCCAATCAAAATGTCTTGCATTTCCATTGAAAAGCAGTTTGAGAAATCTGTTGAAAATGCATTTTAGAGGCTGTTTTGGAAAAAATGAAAAGTCTTTTTCAGAAAACGAGAAAG
>CAYFOB010000532.1:0-3374 GCA_964344525.1 uncultured Thiomargarita sp. | reverse complement strand
TAATTGACCGATTGTAGTTACGTTAAAAAACTTGGCTATATGCTGGAAACGCCGAAGTATCCTCCAGTACTCGTTTTAATATAAAACAGTGATAATCTGTGAGGTGCGGCCAATCAGCAGGAAAGATTCTGAACTATCATCATGCTACAAGTTAAAAGAATTCCAGAAAAAATTGGTTATTTTTTGGCAGGATTTGCTGACGCAGAAGGAAATTTTAGTGTTTCTTTTCAATCCGTCAAAGATGAAGTAATGCCGTGGAAGATTTTATTGTGTTTTAAAGTATCACAGCGTGATAAGGTGATATTGGCTTTATTTAAGCGACATTTAAAATGCGGCACATTGCGTAGCGGAAATGATGATGTTTGGTATTATGAAGTGAACAATTTCAATGCGATCAGTGAGAATATTATTCCTTTTTTTAAACGTTTTGGTTTTTTATCTGCAAAAAAGAAGGGCGAATTTTCTAAGTTTAAGCAATTGGCCACTTTGTTGCAGAAAGAAGAACATTTGACAAAAGAAGGATTGAAAAAGCTCCTCAAATTTAGAGCATTATTAAATGAGGGGGGTGTAGAAAAATATTCAGATCGTGAAATATTCAAATCAATGCCGTTAAGAGAATCCTCAGAGACTACATGCCAAGCAGACACGAAGCAATAATTTTCATTGCCGCTAGTTTCGTGAATGATGATATAGTCCGAACTTTATAGCGATATAAAGGGCTTGAACTAGATTTTGTTTAAGTCGCGTTAATCTATAAATTATTAAAGATTAATGTTAACGTGTTGAACGGTCTAATTTTAGGGCTGTTGTAAAACTTGTCTGTATGCTGGGACATCTTGTATATTTTCATGTTACCTAGAAGGTGAAAATACATGAATAGAGAATATCAGCAGGCAAGAATGTTAACGCCTGAATATCTTGCTGGCTTTATTGATGGTGAAGGTTGTTTTTCAGTATCGATTCATCCTCAAATTGGTTCAAAATGGGGGTGGTTAATTGATCCTGATTTTACAATTAATCAACATAAACAAAGTCGTGAGCTTTTGGAAAGTATTCAAAAGTTCTTAGGATGTGGAAAAATATATGCTAAAAGTCCAAAAAAAAGTAATGTTTTGACTTTAGTCGTTTATAGTAGAAGGACGATTTTTGAAAAAATTATTCCTTTTTTAGATTCCCATCCACCTATTTCCAACAAACGACATGATTATGCTAAATTTCGTGAAGTTGTTGTGCGTTTAATGAATAAGGAACATCATACACTTGAAGGCTTTCAAAATATTGTTAGGATAGCTTTTAGTATGAATGCACAAGGTAAACAACGTAAGTATAAGTTGGAAGAAGTGTTAACATCATCCTCAGAGACTGCACGACAGGTATCTTAATGGCAAGATTAAGATGAAGATACAGTCCGAACTCAATAGCGATATTGAGAGTTGCACAGAAATGATGCAACCAACTTAAGCTATAAGTTGTAACAAAAATGCCTAAGGTAAAAAATCGCTGCCTTAGTAAAATCGCGCTATATGCTGGAAACTCCGGTGTATGTCACACTACTCGTTTTATGAACAGTGACAATGTGTGACTGCGGACAATCAGCTAGGTAACCTATAATGTTTTTCTCACCAAAAAATTTTTATTACAGCGGCTTTTGTGCTGGAGAAATGTCTTGCTCTATCATCAAAGCAAAAAATAAAACAAAGGGTTATTACTACACTCCAGATGTGACAGTCTCAAATAGTGATCAAAAACTGTTACAGGAGTTAAACTCAATTGTGGCTCAAGGAAAGGGAAATATTAGCTCTATTAAAGGCGGCTATAACCTTTCAATTCGTGGTAAAGAAAAGGTTAAAATAGCTTTATCTTTCTTTGATAAGTATCCTTTTATCACTGGTGATATTGTTAATTGTAAGATTGATGTTTTACGTCAAGCAGTTAATTGTTTGAGTGAGAAAAGAGTGAGCAATGTTCGTTCCTCAATGCAAGAAAATTTTATTGAAGGATGTCGTTTTCAATTGCGAGAGTTGAAAGAAACTGGCTTACCTCTCCAAAAGTTTAAGCCTACTCAGGTTGATAGAACTGCAAGGGGATATTTTCTTTGTGGGGTATCTGATGCAGAAGGATCATTTGGGCTTAAGCGTCGTAATAATACTTATCAGGCATTCTTTTCAGTAGCAATGAAAGATAAGAAAATAATCGAATTGTTCCAAAGCTTTTTTGGTTATGGTTATATTTATTTTCGTCCTGAAAGTGGAGTTTATCATTACACGACAGCAGATTTTTGGAAAGTTTCTGATCTTGTAAAAATTTTCACAAATGTGTATCCTTCAAAACAACAGCATATGAGGATGCGGTTAGAAAAATTAGAGGGAATCCTCAACGACCATACGCGCGGCACTGAACATACTCCCATCTATTATGATGGAGAAATTTGGTGAAGATATGGTCTGGTCTCTGTGGCGACATAGAGAGCTTGGCAGAAATGATCAAGCCCCCAATTTATTTAAAGTCAAGTGGGAGTAACAAAAAAGTTATTGAAAACAATAACTTACCAGCGAAATTCCTTGTCGGGTGAAGAAATTTGCCCCATTGTCTTGTGAAAGACAAACGAAAAAACCAGCTCATATCGGGGAAGCCCTCCTGTTTGTGCAGAACAAAGGGTAATCCCGAGGGAAGTCCAAGTGACCCCGTAACGACTGATCCGAAAGGAGAGGCACGCAAATGGTGTGCAAAACGCTGGTTTCTCACCTCAATTGAACAGAGGTGTCTATGGAGGACGCAAAAGCACTACAACCTTGGTTTGTGACAGGGTTAGTTGATGGAGAAGGTTGTTTTTCTGTTTCTTTCACATTGCGTAAGCGATTGAAAATCGGTATAGAAACACGCCCCTCTTTCTCCATATCTCTCAATCGTAGAAATTTGATTTTGATTAATAAAGTACACGCTTTTTTTGATTGTGGTGCTGTACGATATTTAAAGTCAGACAGAACTTATAAATACGAAGTCCGTTCTGTCAAAGATTTAATCACTAAGATAGTGCCGCATTTTGAGCAATATCCACTTCAAGGTGAGAAGTTGGAAGATTTCAAACGATTTTGTGAGATATGTCGAAGTGTTCATGCAAATCATCATCAAAGCAGAAAATATCTGCCAGAGATTATTGAAAAGGCTTATGCCATGAATCCTTCGGGAAAACGAAAACATGACAAAGCTGACCTCCTAAGGGTGCTTGGTGAGATAATGGTATAGTCTACAGCCTATAGAAATATAGGGAATAAAGTGAAGTTCCGACCTGCACGAATGGCGTAACGATGGCCACGCTGTCTCCACCCGAGACTCAGTGAAATTGAAATCGCTGTGAAGATGCAGTGTACCCG
>CAYFOB010000531.1:0-3378 GCA_964344525.1 uncultured Thiomargarita sp. | reverse complement strand
TTTAGCCAAAGATAAAGCCTCTGAAAAATAGCCAACGTCTTGATAAGCTAAAAGTAAATAACTGGCACTGTTCAGAGTCTCAGGATGTTTACTTCCGAATATTTCTTTCTTCAAAAAAAAGCATTTTTTTAAAACCTGTAAAGCCTCAAGGGATTTACCCAATTCACGATAAAGCAAACCTAAATGAGTTAAGCTATCCAAGGTAGAAGGATGTTTTTCTCCCAATATCTCCCGACTTAAGGAATAGGCTTTTTCATTCATAAGTAAAGCTTTAGAAAAATCGCCTATTTGTTGGTAAAAATAGGCTAAATGATTTATGGACTTAAGAGTCGTTGGATGTTTTTCTCCCAAGCTTTTCAGACTCAAAGAATAAGCTTTGTTATTCAATGAAATCGCATCAAATTTAAACAGGTATGATAACTGATTCAAAACGGATAAAAAATCAATCATGGCGCTAATGGTGAAATGATCTTTTTCACCCAATATATTTTTCCGTGAAAAATAGACCCCCCCTAACAAAGGTAAAGCCTCAAACAAGCGCCCAGATTGCAGGTAAATTTGACCTAAATTGCTCTGTGTGTTCAGGGTATCAAGATGCTTTTCACCAAGGATTTCAGATTGAATGCGAAAGGCTTTTTCAGCAAAGGGTAGTGCTTTTTGAAACAATCCTTGTTGATAATATTGGAGATAAGTTTCCGCTAATTTGAGCTGTTCCTGTTGCAATTTTGTGAGTGTTCCTGAATGCGGTAAAATATTTGAGTTTCGAGAGTCTGGTTGAAGATATAATTCTATATAAACCGATAGTAAACTATTTAAGCAGACACTGGTTTCATGATGATGTTTTCCCAATTCTTCTAGCATAAAAAAGCAACCTTTTTCTAACAATAACCGTGCTTCAGAAAAACGTCCTAATTTTTTGTACGATGATGCAAAAGTATTTAAGCTAACAAAGGTATCAGGATGTTTTTCTCCAAATACCTCCTTTCTTAATAAATAGCTTTTTTTAGACAAGGACAAGGCTTCAGAAAATTGCCCTAAATCTTGTTGAAGTATTGCTAAATTGTTCAAAGTCGTTATAGTCTGAGGATTTTTTTCTCCAATTATATTTTTTTGTAAAGAATAAACTTTTTCATATAAGGCTAATGCTTCTGAAAAACGCGCCAAATTATGGTAAGTAAAAGCGAAATTGTTCAGAGTGGCAAGGGTTAATTTGTGTTTTTCTCCGAAGACTTCCCTTATCAAAGGATAGCCTTTTTCAATTAAAGGAAGTGCTTCAGAAAAATTTTTTAAATCCATGTGAGCCAATAATAAACAACTCAGACTGTAGAGGGTTTTAATGTGCTTTTCACCAAGTATTTTAGAGCGAATTTTGAAAGCTTTTTGACAAGACTCTAGTGCAGGATGGCGGAAATTTCCAGGCCACTCGAAGCGGAGCTTCGGGGCATGCATTCCCAAGCGGGAGCTTGGGAACGAGAAAACCTATTTATTCTCGTTCCCAAGCTCCTGCTTGGGAATGCATTCATCGAAGCTCTGCTTCGAGTGTAGGTGGCCTGGAAATTTCCGCCATCCTGCACTAGCGCTTCTTCAAACAATATTTCTCGGTAAACTTGGTCAAGCTTTGGATAAAGTCCTTGTTGAGAATATTGGATCGCTTCTTGACTATAATTATCCGCTAAATCATTAAGACTTTGGAGGGTATCAGGATGGTTTTCCCCTAACACCTCCTTACGCAAACTCACGCTTTCTTCAAATAGGGGTAAGGAGTCATAGATTCTGCCTGATTTATAGTAAAACAAGGCTAAATTATTTAAGCTGTCAAGCGTATCAGGATGTTTCTTTCCTAACATTTGGGTTCGTATTTTGAATACCTTTTTCGCCAATGGGAGTGCTTGTTTAAATAACCCTTGCTGAACATATTCTTCAATTTGCCTGTTGTACGTTTTAGCCAAGTCTAGCTGCTCATCATCAGTTGTCGCTAGGACAATTGAGGTGATTAAATTCAAACAGATTATCCAGATCAAGCATTTTTTGATATTCATTTTATTTCACTAATGATCACCATAATGTCCACCAATTGAATGAACATAAATATAATTTTCATCAAAACTATAGACTAATCTATCTTTTTCTGATAGCCTACGCGAGTAGGTTTCTTCCAGTTCATATTTCAATGGTTCTGGTTTTCCTATTCCTTGAGTCAAATCATCACTGCGCAGCATTTCTTTGATAATTTCATGGAACTTTTTTTGTAGCTTTTTGTTTTTGAGAAGATTCTCCTCATATTGTTGCCATGAATTATCTTTAAAGGCTAATTTTCGCATAAGATGTTAATCCTTTAAATTAATCCCCAATTGTTCAGGAGAAACGGTAAACCATTCACTTTGATCTTGAATTTGTTTCATCAAAATTGGATTGTTTAAAATGTACTGAGTTTCTAATTCACTGCGTAAATCAGGCTCTAATTTTTCCCACTCAGCATCAGTATAAACTTGGGCAGGATTAATCACAGATTTCTGATTGATGTTATCTTGTGTCAATCTTGAATCTTCCCACACTGATGATTGTTGAAGTTTTCTGTTTTCTTCAACAACATCATTTTTTACCAATATAAGTACTTCTACTTGTTGTCCAACTTGCAAGGGCAAATTGGAGAGTACGATATGTTGAGGATTTTTAACAGTCACAAGTTGTCTATAGGCTAACATTTTATACTCCACAATTTTTTTATTAATCAATAATTATAATGTTCCTTCACTTTTTTTTCAAGCACCAAAGCCGCCCAATTTTTACAGTAAATAACGACACGGATTATATTTAAAAAAGGATAAGTCAAAACCATTATCAAGCAAAGGTTTATCCCTTTTTAAATGTAATCTGTGTCGTTATTCAAACAGATTATCCAGCATTTTTTGATTTTTTCACCTAGTATTTTCGTTCTGATTTTGAGAATTTTTTCAGCTAGTGCAGGATGGCGGAAATTTCCAGGCCACCTACACTCGAAGCAGAGCTTCGATGAATGCATTCCCAAGCAGGAGCTTGGGAACGAGAATAAATAGGTTTTCTCGTTCCCAAGCTCCCGCTTGGGAATGCATGCCCCGAAGCTCCGCTTCGAGTGGCCTGGAAATTTCCGCCATCCTGCACTAGAGGGAAAGCTTGCCTAAATAAGCCTCGTTGATAATATTGGGCAAATTGATTATTATAAGTTTCTGCAAGTTGCAGCTCTTTTTTTTCAGATTTAAGAATTTCATACAATTTATCTATTTGAGCGGGAGTCATAAATTTTAATGAATTAAACCGAACATGTTCTTTTGATGAATTTTCCATGATTTTCCTCCGTTGTTGAGCCTGTTCTCTCAATTGACGAGCATACACTGCACT
>CAYFOB010000530.1:0-3384 GCA_964344525.1 uncultured Thiomargarita sp. | reverse complement strand
TTTTTATTAAAATATCATAATATTCTAATTAACTAACTTGAACATCGAGTATCATTTTCCTTTTTATAGAAATAGCCATTGGAACCTTCTTTTCACTACCCCGCTGTACTCATGTTTTGGTGAGGCTGGAATTAAATCCCAGGATAAAACGTCTGATAAAACCAAGCAAAATTTTTTTTCAGCTCAGCCTCAATCCGCGGCGGATTTTGATGGCAAGCAGGCGGCTGAATTTTGGAATAAGTTTTATGCCGGTATTTAAAACGATAATAGCTATCACTTTCATGTGCTTTCACTTTGAGATTAAGTGGATCAAAAGAGGCTTCTGGCAAATTCAACCACCGATAAATCTCGCGCATCACCACCACCGGTTCCTGCATCAAATGTTCAAATACCACATAATACAGGCGAGATTGTAAGCGATTATCAATTTCTTGTAAATTATTTATCGCATTGAGAGGCGCACCAACCACGCCTTCATTAGCAAAAAGTTTGTCCGCACGAGCGTAACGAGACATGACCGCAAGGTGATCAGGAAAATCAAGCAATAAAGTTTTTTGATGTTGCGCCTCAATAGAGCCATAAATTTGTCCCAATTCACGGATGCAAACTAACATGCGACAATCAGGATCAAGATGGTACATCGTTTCCAATTGATTTAACCACCCCCGATTTTTGTCCACTACCCACACAGAGTCAGTTTCTGCAAACCAGCCATTGATAAAACCACGAAAGGCATTGACTAAGCGTTGATAACTTTGATCAAAATCAACATCAAGTTGTGACAGTAAAAATTCATTATCGCTGAGCTGATGGCGCAACCCGTTTAAGGCGGGGCACAAAGGCGAACTGTGTCCAGAGCTGTAAATCTCAGGATGATGCCCTAGCAATTGGCATAAAAGAGTCGAACCGGAGCGAGGTAAACCGGTGACGTAGATAATACGTTTATTGATGTGTATGTCAGACATTTTTGTTAAACTTTGATAAAATGTAACATTCCAGTTATGTCATTAACACTGGCAAACTTGTTAAATCCTTTGACTTCATTATGTCTCTCAATTTTGCTTGTTCCAACTTGGATAAAATCAACGCCTGCTTCTATTGCAGCAATATAATCGCTGGTAGAATTACCGACATAGACACAATCTTTAATTTCCACACGGAGTCTTTTTACACATTCTAAAATGGGTTCCGGGCTTGGTTTTTCGGCTATCAATTGCCCATTCGCTTTTTTACTACCAACGCTGATGATAAAATGCTCACTTTCAATAAATTCATTGAGTAAACCATTTTTTTTTAAGGTATAAAGTGCTTCCACCGTGGGACGGCTGGTGACAACTGCAATCCTGACCCCAAATTTTTTGAGTGTTGGAAAAAAGTTGTCTTGGTACATTTTTTCTTCGGCAGTATCAATTAAACCTTGTCCATTAAAATAGGGATCACCAAGGTAAATATTTTGAAAGTAATCTTGAAGTTCAAGATATTGTGATGATTTAGGATTGATTTCATCAAGTTTTTGATCTGTTAAAATCGTTTTCCATTGTTTGGTGTGAAAATTTTTGATTAGCTGTATTAAAAGCCAAGTGACATTCCAATCGTTATTCACACCATAAGAAATGCCATGAGAACGCACTAAAGTAATCTGCTCATCGCTAACATCAGCATTGGCATAGTTTTTTACTGTTCTCTTTATCGCTTCATCATAAGATTTAGAGGTGTCAATTAATGTGTCATCGACATCAAAGATGATTGCTTTGCTTTTAATGGATATCATAAACTTCCCTTTGTTGATGGCATAATATTTTGCATACGTGGATCAAATTCTATTGCCATACGCAATGCTCGTCCAAATGCTTTGAATACCGTTTCGATGATATGGTGTGCATTTTTTCCATATAAGTTATCAATATGCAGCGTGACTAAAGCATGATTTGTAAACCCTTGAAAAAATTCATGAAATAAATCAACCTCAAAGTCACCAACATGGGAACGTGGAAAATCCACATGAAATTCTAATCCTGGACGCCCAGAAAAATCAACAACCACACGCGATAATGCCTCATCTAAAGGCACATAGGCATGCCCATAGCGGCGAATACCTTTCTTATCCCCGATAGCCTTAGCAAAGGCTTGCCCTAAAGTGATGCCAATGTCTTCGACAGTGTGGTGTGCGTCAATATGTAAATCCCCTTTAGCCGATATGTCTAAATCTATAACACCGTGCCGTGCTACCTGTTCAAGCATGTGTTCAAGAAATGGTACGCCCGTTTTAAAGTTGGATTTTCCGGTGCCATCAAGATGGATTTGTATCTCAATTTGGGTTTCAAGGGTGTTGCGTTGGATACTCGCACGACGTTCATTCATTGATTTTTCCTCATAATTAGCACACAATCTGTGTTAATCCTTGCAAAAATGCCTGATTTTCTTCAGGTGTACCCACCGTTACTCGTAGGCAATTCTCTAACAAAGGGTGGCTACCGTGCAAATTTTTTATCAAAATACCTTTATTTTTCAATTCATTAAATTTTTTTTGTGCCTCTGCTACCCGAAACAAAATGAAATTTGCTTGACTTGCCCAAGCCTGTACGCCATCAATCGTATTGAGGCGTTCCAATAAATTTTCCCTATTCGCCCTAATTTGCAACGTTTGTTTTTCTAACACAGCGTAATGTTGCAAAGCAAATCTGGCACTCAGCTGGGTTAAAACATTGATATTATAGGGTAAACGTGTTTTTTCAATTTGCTTTAACCATTCCTCTGGTCCAGCCAGCAAGCCGAGCCGTAAGCCTGCCAATCCTAATTTAGAAACGGTACGCATCACCAATAAATTGGGATATTCACCTAAACGCGACATAAATGTGTTATCTGCAAACGGTGCGTAAGCTTCATCAACAACAACAAGCCCGGGCGCTGTTTTTATGATCGCTTCTATGTCTTGAGTCGCAAACGCATTACCGGTGGGATTGTTGGGATAGGCTAAAAATATCAAAGCTGGCTGATAAGTTTCAATCGCTTTTTGCATGGCAAGCAAATCGAGTTTAAAATCGCCTGTTCTTAAAGGAACCCCAATATACCGCATCCCAACAAATTGCGCGATTAAGTGATACATCACAAAGCTTGGCTCTGGCGCAAGTAATATCCGTTCTTTTCCATTTAAGGTTAAAGCCAACATTTGTATTAATTCATCAGAACCGTTGCCAAGAATCATGTCCATTGTGTTGGGCACTTGCATGACGGTACGTAATTGTTCTTTGAGTCCACGGGCTGCCGGATCAGGATAACGGTTTAAAGGGGCAGTACGCAAAACATTTAGCCATTCATCAACAAGTCCAACATCCCACTGATAAGGATTTTCCATCGCATCCAGTTTAATGGCATCACTGAATT
>CAYFOB010000529.1:1552-3387 GCA_964344525.1 uncultured Thiomargarita sp. | reverse complement strand
CAATTTCTTCGTCATCAACGGCAATTTCAACAACATAATCAATATTGATGCCATTTTCTTTCATGGCATCAGCCTGTGGAATGGTACGCGGGAATCCATCAAACAAAAAGCCATTGGCACAATCAGACTCCTTAACGCGGTCTTTGACCAAGCCAATGATAATGTCATCTGAGACAAGCCCCCCTTCATCCATGATTTTTTTAGCCGCTAAACCGAGGGGAGTCCCTGCTTTGACTGCGGCACGTAACATATCTCCTGTGGAGATTTGTGGGATACCATATTTTTCTTTGATGTAATTGGCTTGAGTGCCTTTACCCGCGCCGGGGCCACCCAACAAGATTAAACGCATTGAAAGAGTCTCCTTTTATTTATAAAAGTCTGTAAGGTCCATCCTTTGAATGGTTTTCAAGGATGATTGGGTATTTTACCTTAAATTGTGTGGTTCATCACCTTTCATCACAAAAATCATAAAAATCACAGTTCAAAATTATAGACTCCAGTATTTTATCACTTACTATTTATTAATTCAGGCCATTTTTTGGGTGACTTTATTAAAAAACATTTATCACGGCTGGTATGCCCACCTCGCATAACAATCCGCGATTTAGCAACGCCAAACTCTTTAGCAAATAATTTGTACACATCAGCATTAGCTTGTCCATCGACTGGCGCGGACGTAATTTTTACTTTTAGCCTATCTCCATGCGCGCCCACAATGCCCGCCCGACTTGCACGGGGTTGCACATGCACAAATAATACCAAATCTTCACCTTCCCAATGATAAAACGCCATGATTTGATCCATTGCTCTCGTCAGGTTATGTTTTTGAATTGACTTTTGTAGTGCGCAAATTTTTGCTCAAGTATAATTCTTTTTTTAACATCTTTCTAAGCTTGAGTTGCAACTAAACACGCTTTAAACTATCAAGCAAGCATCATCAACTTATAAAATAACTGATAACTGATAACAAATGAGTCAATGGATATCCTTTGGTGGTAAAATTAATCGTACTTTTGATAGGCAAGTTAAATTGGCTGTTACCGGCCTAAGTCGTAGTGGCAAAACCGTTTTTATCAGCTCGTTGGTACATCAATTGTTACATGGGCTGCAGGGTACACATTTGCCATTTTTTCAAATCGTTAATAGTGGGCGATTGCGTGGCGCCAAGGCGATGCCACAGCCTGATATGCATATTCCATCATTTCGCTATGATCTTGCCATTGAGCAATTGTGCGGTGATCCCCCTACTTGGCCTCAACCAACCAGTGGTATTAGCGAAATTAGGTTGGCTATTCGATATTTGTGTCGTAATCCTTTTCTTAAGCACGTTAACCCTGTTAATACTTTGTATGTGGATATTATTGACTATCCGGGAGAGTGGCTATTAGATTTGCCTTTGCTAGAATTAAGTTATGAGGAATGGTCAGAACAAATTGCTCGCGCCTGTCAAGTTGAACCGCGTTTGTCTTTATCTAAGGCGTGGCGGGATTTTCTTGAGACCCTTGATCTCACTAGTGAGGTGGATGAAGCTGCCATGCGCCAAGCCGCAGTGCTGTACACAGATTTTTTGCATCAATGTAAAGAGTATGGTTTAAGCCTTTTGCAACCAGGACGATTTACCATGCCAGGAGACGATTTAAAAGGTGCACCCATGTTGGAATTTTGTCCATTGCTTAAAATACCTCAAGAGATTGGCGATGAAAACAGTCTTTTTACCGAAATGAAAAAACGTTATGATTATTACAAGGAGCATGTCGTTAAAAAATTTTATCATGAGCATTTTTCCAGTTTTGATCGTCAAATAGTGCTTGCTGATGTACTTAGAGCTTTTAACA
>CAYFOB010000529.1:0-1542 GCA_964344525.1 uncultured Thiomargarita sp. | reverse complement strand
GTCTGTTGTTTGAATGCCAGAACCGAGGATTTGAGAGCTTTTAACACCGGTTATGCGACTTTTACTGATATGCGTGATGCAATTAACATGGTGTTGAAAAGTTTTCATTATGGCAAATCGGGATTAATCAATAAGCTGTTTGGTGGCTTAAAAATTGATAAAATATTGTTTGCGGCGACCAAAGCGGATCATGTGACCCCTGATCAATTGCCTAAGTTGGAAACTTTTCTCCAAAATATGCTGGCTAGCGCTCGTAATAATGTGATTTTTGAAGGTGTACGCACAGAAACTTTAGCAATGGCAGCGGTGAAGTGTACCCAAGCGGCTTATACCAGAGTTCAAGGCGAAAAAATTTCTTGCATCAAAGGTATGCCCGTCAAAGGGGATAAACCCGTTGCCTTATTTCCAGGCGAAGTGCCAGTCGAAGTGCCAATGCCAGAAGAGTGGATAGAAGGACGTTTTCATTTTTTGGAATTTAAGCCGCCTCGTTTAGCCAATGCACAGGGTAATGTACTTCCTCATATTCGTCTTGATCGTGTACTTGAATTTTTACTGGGAGATAAATTCTAATGACTACAGTAACTTTGAGAATGCCCGCATTTTTTGACCTGGACAAGGTGGAAACGATAGCCGATGAAGAGGCTAAGATCACCTTGGACTATACCCCACAGGCGCCCAAAAATACAGAGAGGAAACAGTTGGCGCAACCCAAACTGTCCCCTAAAACAACCTCACTTTTGTTATGGTTGGTTGGTGCGTTGGGGCTGTTGCTGGGGTTGATGTTATTGGTAGATGCCTACCATTTTATAGCACAACAATATGCCAGCAGTTATTTTCTTGGCACATTATTTTTGGGATTGATACTTGCGATCTCTGCTGTTGCCTTAACGTTGAGCTGGCGAGCTTATAAAAATATACGGACGTTACGCACTGTTTCTGCCCTCCAAAAAGAAGGCGAACAATTAATGGAAACTGACAATTACGGTGGCGCAACGGCTTATCTCAACAAAATCGCGCAATTTTACAATCAACGCCCTGACATGAAGGCACGTCTTGATCGCTTTTCTCTCACCTCCAATGACACTCATCGTGACCGTGAAATGTGTGTTTTATTTTCAACCCATGTGATGAAAGAAATTGATCAAGAAGCCTATCAAATCGTGACCCAACGCTCTAAAGAAACGGCATTAATGGTCATGATCAGTCAAATTGCTTTATTAGATACGGTTCTGATGCTTTGGCGTAATACTGCGATGATCCGAGACGTTGCTACCCTATATGGTGGACGTCCAGGCTTTTTGGGGTCAATTACCTTGATCGGTGGCGTTTTGCAAAACTTGATTTATGCTGATGTGAGCGAAGCTGTTGCTGACGGTGCTGCTGAGATTATGGGTGGCTCTATTTTATCTTTTATGTCAGCACAAGCAGCGCAAGGACTTGGCAGTGGCGTATTAACCGCCCGTTTGGGTTTACATGCCATGCAAGTTTGTCGCCCATTACCCTTTTCAGAAGAAGAAAAACCGCGTTTAAAAGAGGTACGCA
>CAYFOB010000528.1:0-3390 GCA_964344525.1 uncultured Thiomargarita sp. | reverse complement strand
CTCTTAAACTTTTGGCTTGTTGACGATGTTGGCGTTGGTTTTTTAAATCTTGTAGCACAAAAAAATAATTACGTGCATCACGTAAAGCTGTTCCCAACGTTTCACCTTCGTATAAGGCGCGATCAATCAGTGTTTTAATAAAGGTACTGCCAGATGCGCTATGGATATTGCTGACACTACCAATAACAGCAACCCCCCCCGATTCGAGTAGCGAATCGGCAACCTGATTTTCCAAGGAGTTACAACTTTGCAAAATAAAAATTGGTAAGTGATTAAAACGCTTTAAGCTGGAGTTCATGTGGAAATTTTCAAGCTGAAAAAAGTACTCAGGACTTTCCAACAAGCGTTGATCGTAAGCATGCCCTTGAAAAATGATCAGATCAGCGTTTTGACTGGCTTCTATCATGGCTTGATCATCTGGTGTCTGCCGATAAAATTCATCTACTTTAAGAGAAAAATTACGTAGTTCTTGTGACGTTGCACGACTGATGGTTTCACACAAGGGCAGCCCAAGATAATCGTCCGCTTGATAACCGTCAAGTGGATTAGCAACCATTAAAATTCGATGCGACGATTGTTGTTGTTCCCGATATAAGCCACGGACAAACAAAGTAGCTGTTTGGTACAGTTGATTGAAAGGTATTCTGCCAATGCCAAAGGACAGCGCCAAATCCTCTTGAGGATAAGTAAACATTTCGACTGATAATTCATAGTACGACTCACTGGGTTCGCTTTCATCGCTGTCAATGGTGGAGAACTCATTCATGGTGAATAATGTGTCTTCAGAGAGGTACGGATCTGTAGGTACACCTTCAATCTGATAATCATATAAACCAATAGCTGATGAATCCCCCAACAAGGTTATGGTAGAGGGTTTTAATCTGTATCTTCGTATAAGCCGAGCAACTCGGTTTTCAGTCATCTTGGGATCATTTGTTGTTAACAGCAAAGGCAAGCTTTTGCGTAACAAACTGATGTAAGGGACCAACCAGGTATTTTCGCCAATATAGCTGACTGGGACTCTGGCGAGCAAAATATTTTCGAGAGTTTGTCCTAATTGTTGTACCAGCAACTGTGTCACTTGCGTTGGACGAAGTCTAGTCACTTGATAGTCTTTATTAAGCCAAGGTAGTTTGGATGCGCTTCGGTTATCAATCAACGTGATTTTTTTGACCTTGAGGGCGTCCAATTGTTTTTTCCATTCTTTGGCAGACAAGTCATTTGAAAAAAATAAAAAGGGGACACCATAATGCGCGGCAAGCGTTGCGCCCATAATGATGCTTTTATTATTATTAACCCAAGCGCCAACCACATGATCACTAGATAGCCAAAATTGTTGGGCAATTTGCAAGCTCGCTCGCGTCTTTTGATCAGGCAAAATCATAACGCGCTCAGCAAGATGAGTGGTTTGTGATGATAAATCATGGTTTTTAGTCGCCAACAAAAGGGTATTGGTTTTTGATATCCGCGACGTGAGTGCCACCTCCTGTTCATTAGCAGGAATAATGGCTAAAAAAGGCACAATGGCTTGTTTTTTTTGCAATTGTGCTGATAATGGCGCAACAATGGGTAGCAACCAAGGCTCATTTTCAGCGGTTAATATTAAATTAACCGTTTTAAAGTTGTTTGCACTCAACGGTGAGAGCAATAAACAACTCACAAAAAGGATTACAATCCTAACGCTGTTCATTCTTATTCCTGTCAGATAAAGCTTTTTATAATTGTAATAAAAAAAATTGTTCATCTTTTGGCAAAAAAAGATGATGTTACTATGAAAAATCTAATTTGTAAATTGAAAAAAAAGTTATCACAAAATCGTTTTGAGTACCGAAAACAGCCCTCTAAAATAATAATAATTGTATGACTTATGTGTTATACTTCAAAAAAACATTATAAAATGGGTATATTAATGCATCGTCAACAATTGCAATTTCTCAAAAAATGGTTTCATAACAAAAAACGAAAACCGCTTATTATTCGTGGTGCTCGACAGGTGGGAAAATCGACATTAGTTGAGTTATTTGCGGGGGAGTATAATTTGTTCAATGTTAATTTAGAGCGTTATCCTGAACTGTCTCATGTTTTCTCCAGTAAAGATCCTGAACAAATTCTTCAGCAGATTGAAGCCTTGCCACGTATGAATCGAATCAGTCATGATATGCTCCTGTTTCTTGATGAAATTCAAGCTGTTCCTGAAGCCATTCCAGCCCTACGTTATTTTTATGAAGATCGTCCAGCGCTTCCCATCATTAGTGCAGGTTCATTGTTAGAATTTGTTTTATCTGAACATCAATTTTCAATGCCTGTTGGGAGAATTCAGTATTTGCATATAGGACCTATGACTTTCACTGAATTTCTTGCGGCTTTAGGGGAAGATAAGCTATATGATTTTGTCACACGCTATGAACTCAATCAGGAAATTGGCTCTGTTCGGCATCATCGTTTGTTACAATTATTACGTTCCTATTATTTTGTAGGCGGTATGCCTGAGGCTGTGGCTGTTTTTGCAGAGAGTCGTAGTTATCGGGAAGTGAGTGAGGTCCATCATTCAATTATTGAAACTTACCGTGAGGACTTTCCTAAATATGCTGGTTCAAGAAACTTAAACCGTATGCTTAATGTTTTTAACTTTGCTGCCCGTCATGTCGGCAAAAAAGTTAAATATAGTCATATTTCTAAACATGATCAAAGTGTGACCCTCAAAAAAGATCTTGAGTTACTTTCCATGGCACGTATTATCAGCAAGGTTGTTCATAGTCATTGCTCTGGTTTGCCATTACAAGCGGATATTGAAGAAAAAGTCTATAAACTGTTATTTCTTGATGTCGGTTTGATGAATGCTATTTGTGGTTTAAATTGGCGTAATTTTTCACAACTTGAGGAAATCAAATTGGTGAATGAGGGTGCGATAGCCGAACAATTTATTGGACAACATTTACAAGCATCACTTGCTGAAACAGCAAATCGGGAATTAACTTACTGGTTGCGCGAAGGACGTTCTTCCAATGCAGAAGTAGATTATGTTATTGCATTGGAAGGGAATATTATTCCAATTGAAATTAAATCAGGTGCCACCGGCAGCTTGAAGTCTTTGCATCAGTTTATGGGATGTAAACAAGCACCAGTCGCAATTAGATTTGATGCTTCTTTACCAACAGTCAATCATATCAATACAGTGATTAATGTTGACAAACATCGTAAAGAAGTGAGCTATCCTTTAATTTCTTTACCTTTGTATTTGGTTGAACGTTTAAATGAAGTTTTTGTGTCAAGAGGCTAAATTGATTGATGATTCAGTACTTAACTACAGGGATTATATTTAAAAAAGGATAAGTCTTGCGCCATCTAAGTACTGAACCATGAATTTTCATGTATTTTGGAGTCCAAAGC
>CAYFOB010000527.1:0-3391 GCA_964344525.1 uncultured Thiomargarita sp. | reverse complement strand
AGAGGCTTTGCCCAGCATTGTGATTGTGGTGGTTATTGTGTCATAACCGCTATGTTCAATGTGGAGTTGGTGTTCGCCGCTTGCTAAGTCGTTGATGTGATAATTGCCCTGTTCATCGGTGGTTGTGGTTAGTGAGTCGTCAATGTAAATCTTGGCGCCTACTATGGCAATGTTGTTGTTGTCTGTGATAACGCCTAATAGGGTGGCGTTGGGTATCAGGGAAAAGGAGATGATGAAGGATGTGCCGGTGGTGACATTTATTATGCGGGATGCGCTTGCATAGCCTTCTTGTTCGACGAGGATTGTGACTTCGCCAAGTGGAATTTGGTTGGCAATGTAAGTACCGAAGCTATTTGAGTTGAGCTGTGCGTAAGGCGGTGATGCTGCTTTCTATGTCATTAGGTGTTGACAGTCTGGGTAAGATGGCTATTAATGCCATCGCGGATTCAAAGGTTTCTTCCCATAGGTTGTTGTCTTTTTGTTGCTCAAGCAAGTAATTTTTAAGCACTTTAGAGCTTAAACAAATACCATTTTTTCAAAAAATGGTATTTGTATTTTTTTTTAAGCGTTTCCCGATTGGGTAAAGTACCAAAGTGAAAAGTCATCTTTGTGCAAACTTGTCACTATTATTCTGCCATACTCGCTAACAAATCCATTTTATGTTCACGTTTCAACGGCTCTATTAAAGACGTTAAATTACCCTGCAAAACTTCATCTAATTTGTACAGCGTTAAACCAATACGATGATCTGTCACCCGCCCTTGGGGAAAATTATATGTGCGAATCCGTTCTGAACGATCTCCACTGCCCACCAAATTGCGTCGGGTTTCCGCCTCTGCAGTGCGTTGACGAGAACGCTCTGCGGCTAATAAACGCGATTTCAAAATTTGCAGGGCACGGGCACGGTTTTTGTGTTGGGAGCGTTCATCTTGGCATTCAACAACAATACCTGTTGGTAAATGGGTCAGACGAATCGCAGAATCGGTTTTATTAACGTGTTGCCCACCTTTGCCAGAAGCACGGTAAGTATCTTCTCTTAAATCTGCCTTATTAATTTCTATTGTATCAACCGCTTCTACTTCTGGCATAACCGCCACGGTACAAGCCGAAGTATGGATGCGTCCTTGAGATTCCGTTTTTGGCACGCGTTGTACTCGATGTCCACCCGATTCAAATTTAAATTGAGAATACACATCATCCCCAATAACGCGCGTGATAATTTCCTTATACCCACCATGTTCTCCTCCATTTGAGTTGAGAATTTCCATTTTCCAACCACGCTGTTCAGCATAACTGGCATACATCTTCATTAAATCGCCCGCAAATAAGGCGGCTTCATCACCGCCAGTGCCTGCGCGAATTTCTAAAAAGGTATTGCTCTTATCATCAGGATCTTCTGGCAATAATAGCCATTGCAGTTCTTTTTCTAAACGCTCATCTTCAATTTGTGCCTGTATTAAATCTTCTTCAGCCAAAGCGCGCATTTCTGGATCGTCATCGCGTTGCATTTCTTTAGCAGCGGCTATTGCTTCTAAATTAGTACGATATTTTTGAAAACTCTCCACAATGGGTTGGATTTCAGCGTACTCTTTAGACAAGTCTCGATATTTGTCTTGATCACCAATAACACCAGGATCAGCCAATAGAACATTGAGCTCTTCTAAACGATCAGTGAGATTTTCTAGTTTGCTACGAATAGAATCTTTCATGTTGTATGACCTGTTTGTGCAAGGCACATCATTTTTCATCTATTAATTGAAAAAGTTGCTGCGCCACCGTTACCAATTCATCACGTCCGTCATAACCCGCCTGACGTAATTGGGCGCAAGGTGTATGCATTAAAGTATTAGTCAACGTGTGAGCCAAATAATCAATCACATCATAAGGCGATTTGCCATTATCAATCATGCGCTTGGCTTTGGCAACTAATTTGTGGCGGGTTTCTTGCGCTTGATCACGCAAATGACAAATAGTATCTACCACATCCAGGGAATTCCACCAGCCCATAAAATGCATTACTTGCGTATCAATGAGCTCCTCTGCTTTCAAAGCAGCCTGCTCGCGGGAGCGCAAATTTTCTTGTATGACTTCATTTAAATCATCAACACTGTACAAGTACACATCTTCTAAATCTCCCACAGCAGGATCAATATCACGGGGAACAGCAATATCCACCATAAACATGGGGCGATGTTTACGGATTTTAATCGCCTCTTTAACCTCCGCTTGCGTTAAGATTGGTAAAGAACTGGCGGTGGATGAAATCACAACATCAGCCTCAGCCAGGTGGACTGGGATTTCTTCTAAAGTAATCGCATAGCCGGCAAATTCTTTAGCCAATTGACGAGCGCGTTCGATGGTGCGATTGGCAACGATCATACGACTTAACTGATTCTCATGTAAATGTCGTGCTGCGAGCTCAATCGTTTCGCCCGCGCCAATGAGTAAAGCCGTATTACGACTTAAATCGCCAAAAATTTGCTGCGCCAATCGCACCGCAGCAAAGGCGACTGACACGGGGCTTGAACCAATCGCCGTATCTGTGCGCACTTGTTTGGCGACAGAAAAACTGTGTTCAAACAATTTATTTAACAACCTGCCCGTAGAGCCTACCTCACGAGCAGTATTATAAGCAGATTTGATTTGCCCCAAAATTTGTGGCTCACCCAAAATCATAGAATCCAAACCACAAACCACCCGCAATAAATGGCGCACAACATCTGCACGTTCATAGGTGTATAAATGAGTGCATAGCAATTGGCTATTAATGTTGTGATAATGACTTAACCAATTGATAATCGCTTGTGTAGTATCACTTTCGAGCCCATAATATAACTCGGTGCGATTACAAGTCGACACTATCACGACTTCTTGCGCCAATTCACGTGCAATGAGATCATGCAAAGCATGTTTAACCCGCTTGGGCGAAAAATTAACCTGTTCACGTATTTCAACGGGGCCAGTGTTATGATTAAGACCAAAAGCAAATAATTGCATGTAAGTTACTATCGTGGTTAAATTGAATAGGCATTTTGCGATATGCACATAAAGAATACAAGTGAGTTGAGAACAATGTCAAAACTAAATCGTGGCTTTACGTTGATTGAAATTATGGTTGTTGTCGTCATTTTGGGCATCCTTGCTGCCTTGGTGGTGCCTAGAATTATGGATAATCCTGAAAAAGCCCGTTTGGTAAAGCTTAAACAAGATATTCGTTCTATCGAAATGGCGTTGAAACTTTACAAGTTGGATAATTATGTTTATCCAAGCACAGATCAAGGGTTAGAAGCCCTCGTCGCAAAACCATCTATTCCGCCTGAACCCCGTCAATGGAAAGAAGGTGGCTACTTGTCCAGCATACCGGAAGATCCTTGGCAATTTCCTTATAATT
>CAYFOB010000526.1:0-3397 GCA_964344525.1 uncultured Thiomargarita sp. | reverse complement strand
GGTTTCTATTTCGTGTGTACGCCCATAGAGTTTTTGGGGAATTTGAAAACGATCAGAAAAGTCTTTTTGTGCGAGGGTAAAAGGTTTAATTGTTCCTTGTTTGTGCATGCACTCCATTAAATCGGCTTTGATGCCCCAGGCACTTTGGTAGCGTGCTTCTGCCGTTTTTTCCAATAATTTCATTATGATATTGACAATGGCGGTGGGTACATTGGTCGGTGGTACTGGCTGTTTGGCAAGGTGACAATGCACTAATTCCATCGCATCTGTTGTATTAAAAGGCACAACGCCGGAAAATAATTCATAAAAAGTGGCACCAAGCGAATAAAAATCGGTGCGATAGTCCAAGGCGCGATTCATACGCCCTGTTTGTTCGGGTGACATGTATGCCAAAGTGCCTTCTAAAACCTTGAGGTTTTTAAGCGTTAAATGTTGCCGCGAGAGTTGGGTAGAAATTCCAAAATCAATGATTTTCAATACCCCAGTCGTCGGATTAAAAACGATATTTGATGGATTTATGTCCTTATGAATAATATTTTTTTGATGAATTTGCCCCAAAATTTCGGTGGTAGCAATGGCGATATGTAATAGTTCGTCTAAGCTAAAGCTGCGCTTTTCCAACCAAATTTTGAGGGACTCTCCGCCAAAATCCTCTAAGTGCATCATCAAGGTATTTTGATGTTTTTCAAGACAATAGGCATTGACAACCCCATCCAAATCACCTAAGCGGCGCGTGATGTCATATTCTTGACGATAGCGCGTTAATTCTTCAGGCGATGGATAATCCTCTTTTAACAGTTTGAGGATAATGGGTTGATTGTCTTTAATCACTCGATAGACAATTGAGTTGGCACTTTCGTAAATTTTTTGAGTCATTTGGTCGTTATGAATTGTGAACATTTTTGGCTGGTACTTAATATCACATAAATCATGGTTCAGATTATTTAACAAAGTACTACATTATCAATGACACTCACAAGTGTATGATGTTTTAGTCATTCGTGGGATACGACCAAGGAAAATAAAATATGAATTTTTTACTAACAAAGGCAGAAAACATTGGCACGAGCAAAAGTATTCGTGTTGCTGGGCTATTGCGGATGTTGACGGGTCTATTATTAGTATTCATTGGGATGGGCATTGGATTTTTGGCGCTGAGATTGTTGGAGGACAACATGGGAAAAATTGTTTTTATCACTGTAGCGCCTCTCTTTTTTATTGGCACTGCAATGCTCCCATGGGGTTTTTTAGAACTGATCTCCAATAAGCGATGGGCAGAGTCTCATGGTTTGCTTAAAGTGGTTGTCATTATTTTCTTTGGCATTCCAATGTTTGTTGTGGCTTTTGCCCTAACAATGCGCTCAACGACATATATTGCTGATCTTGCGGTTAAACGTGAGGCGACAATTCAAAAAGAAAATGCAAATGAGGAAAAAAGGTTTTCCCAAGCTGTGTCAGAAGCCATAGCCACAATTAAAGCCTCGCTTAATGAATATCAGACTTCATTGAATGCTGTAAACAATGCGGGAGGAATTGATCCAGAAAAAATAACCTCAACGGATGATATTCAACAGCGTCTTAAATTGTTTGAAATATTTGAAGAAGCCAACGAAAAATTTGACACAACTTATCAATCTTTAGAACAACAAATACATGAGCGTCTTTTATCATTTGGCGAAACGCCAGAAAAAGCGGCTCAATTGGTTCAAATTTGGAAAATGAGAGAACGTCCAACGCTGGTCAAAAAAATTCGTGACACTGATCGCCGTTTAATCAAAACCTCTCGATCCGTTTTAGAATTATTTTTAAACCAATGGGGCAAATGGTCGTATGATGTCGAGTCTCAAATCATTTCGTTTAACAATGACGATGCTGTTGTTCAATATAATCAGTTGATAGAAACCCTATCAAGCATTACTCACGAACAGGAATCATTACAAAAAGAACTGCTTAAATAATAACCCAAACTCACTCAAAAAAGTATATAATGTTTTTGTCATTCGTGGGACTTTGGCACGATTTCCGCAAATTTTATCGCCAATAAAACCAGCCATTCGTGCCATTCATTCCCCGAATGGCTTCCACAATAGTATTATGGATATTCAACACATTGAAAGTGAAGACCTTGTGACATTTATCAACGCGGGCTTTGCCTGTACCCGACAGCGGGAATTTTATAGTGATGAACTAGAGCAAGCGTTTTCTATCAAATTTCTCCATGAATATATGCTTGGTAACTACCGGCGGCTTTACGCACTCACTTTGGCTGCTGGCATCAATCTGAAAGCTATCGTCAAGCGATTTATAGTAAAGCGGCTATTTACGATTTACCCTACACAATTGCGGAGGGATTAGCTGCTAAACATAAAATTCCCCGTGAGGAATTTTTGTCCAAAATTGAAAACCGGATGACGCTAGGCGAAAAATTCCGTCTGCAAAAAACCGCCGAGCGTTCTAAAAAGGTCACACTAGATATAGATTTGAGCAAGATAGAGCTGACACGCTTTGAAAACGATCCTCCTTTGGGCGCCGCAGAAATAGCCCGGGTTTATCGCCATAAAATTGATCCAAAGCGTCGAATTGAAATCATTCACACTAACCCTGTGTTTGATGCAGAAAATTACACACAGCGTGCTATCGGAGCCGCTATCCCAACCGTTGGCTTGCGGGATGCAGAAGATTTGCCCACCATGTTAGCATTTGCCCGTTTCGCCAGCGGCGTTGTTCCACTGTCAATGCTAGAAGCCTATTTATCCAAACGGGTGGAAAATTTATAATGAAGACAATTCACTCTAATGACTATAAAACTTGGCTTGATCAAGGCTATACATTTTTTGATTCAGGGCACTATGAACAAGCGATTGAAAATTTTGATAAAGCTTTGGAAATCAAAGCTGATTTATACCATGTTTGGAATCTTCGTGGCCTTGCGCTTTCCATGCAGGCTCAGTATGAGCAAGCGATTGAAAGTTATGACAAGGGCTTGCAAATCAGGTCTGATTTACACGAAATTTGGAACAAACGTGGTAATCTGCTGTTGGGGTATTTAGATCGCCATGAGGAGGCGATTGAAAGTTATGATAAAGCTTTGCAAATTAAACCTGATGATCACGAAGCTTGGAGTAATCGTGGCCTCGCGCTTTTAAATTTAGGCCGCTATGAGGAAGCCATTGAAAGTTATAATAAAGCTTTAAAAATAGACTCTGATGTTCATCAAGTTTGGTACGAACGTGGTAATGCACTAGCTATGTTAGGCCGTTTAGAAGAGACGATTGAAAGTTATGATAAGGCTTTACAAATCGAACCCAATTTACATGGTCTTTGGCACGATCGTGGCACTGCACTTTTAGAGGCTGTTTTGGAAAAAAATGAGAGAAGACTCTTTACCTTTTCAGAA
>CAYFOB010000525.1:534-3398 GCA_964344525.1 uncultured Thiomargarita sp. | reverse complement strand
TAATGGGGGTTATCCTTTATTAAAAGTAATCCGTGTAGTTATTCATGGGTTTTAGCAGTTACTAAATAAAAAAATCAATTAAATTCTCAACCCTTACGCGCATTAGCAAAGGCTTCTGCCATGATGCCAACAAACGCTGGTGATTGATCACGATTTGTTTTCTCTGGAGCGGGGGCAAAAGAAGTTGTTCTTGTTGCTGCTTTTCTAGTTCTTTGTGTTTTTTTACGGGGGATTTCTCTCTTTTTGGGGGCGGGGCGTTCAGGTTTTTTCTCCTCCAAACACATGCTTAAAGCCACCCGCCGCCGTTTTAGATCAACTTCCAACACCTTCACTTTGATCACGTCTCCTGTTTTTACCACATTACGCGGATCTTTGACGTAATCATTTGACATAGCAGAAATGTGTACCAAACCGTCGTGATGTACGCCAATGTCTACAAACGCCCCAAAATTCGCCACATTGGTGACGATGCCTTCTAAAACCATATCGGCTTCAAGGTCTTCGATATTTTCAACACCTTCTTTAAAGCTAGGCGTTTTGAACTCAGGGCGTGGATCTCTCCCCGGTTTTTCCAATTCATGGAGAATATCTGTGATGGTGGGGACCCCAAAGGTGTTGTCTGTGTAATCCTCTGGGTTGAGGGTTTGCAAAAATTCGGGATTGCCTATCAAGCTTTTAACAGGTTTATCGTTTTTTGCAACAATGCGTTCGACAACAGGATAAGCTTCGGGGTGAACAGCTGAGGCATCTAAGGGATTGTCACCATTCATGATTCGCAAAAAGCCTGCGGCTTGTTCAAAGCTTTTTTCACCTAAACGAGGTATTTCTTTTAAGGTCTCGCGATTCTGAAAGGTGCCATGTTCGTCACGAAACGTGACGATGTTACGTGCTAACCCCATATTGAGTCCCGACACATATCTCAACAAAGAAGCAGAAGCCGTATTCACATCAACACCAACCGCATTCACACAATCTTCTACCACAGCATCAAGGCTTCGGGCTAAATGGGTTTTGTTAACATCGTGTTGATATTGCCCCACACCGATGGATTTTGGTTCAATTTTCACCAATTCTGCCAACGGATCTTGTAAACGTCTCGCAATGGAGATAGCGCCGCGCAGTGAAACATCTAAATCTGGAAATTCCTCAGCAGCCGTTTCTGAAGCGGAATAAACCGAAGCGCCCGCTTCCGAAATCACCAGCCTGGACAAGCCCAATTCAGGATGTTGTTTCATTAAATCGGCTACGAATTTATCGGTTTCCCGTGAAGCGGTGCCATTGCCGATGCTGATTAGTTCAGCCTTATATTGACGTGCGAGATCAACCAATTTATCAATAGCCTCTTGCCAACGTTTTTTCGGTGGATGAGGATAAATAGTCGCCGTTTCTAACAATTTACCAGTGTTATCTACAACAGCCACTTTAACACCGGTGCGTAAACCGGGATCTAAGCCGATAGTTACCCGTTGTCCGGCAGGCGCGGCTAACAATAAATCATGTAAATTACCTGCGAACACCTTAATGGCTTCGTTTTCTGCACTCTCACGCACCCGCGTTAACAATTGGGCATCCAAATGTAAGCGAATTTTGGAACGCCAGGCTAAATGCACCGTTTCCAATAACCAAGCATCCGCTGGACGTTCTTGATTTTCAATTTTAAAATGCACAGCAATCTTGCTTTCACAATAATTAGGCACAACCTCCTCCGTGCCCTCCTGATTTAAAACGGCTAAACCTAATCGCAGCAGGCGGAGATCACGTCCACGAAACATAGCTAAGGCGCGGTGAGACGGCACTTTTTTCACCCGCTCATGAAAGTCAAAATAATCAGAAAAATTTGTTCCTTTTTCTTCTTTCCCCTTGGCCACTTTGGAAGTCAATGATGCATTTTCCCAGAGGTATTCACGCAATTCCTCTAGCAATTCTGCTTCTTCTGCAAATTTTTCCATCAGAATTTGTCGTGCCCCCTCTAAGGCTTGTGGGATGTCTTCAATCCCCTTTTCGGCATTGATATAGGTGGCAGCGGCTTCCTCAGGAACCCGCGTTGGATTTTGCAATAAATCCAAAGCCAAATGTTCCAAACCGGCTTCTTTAGCCGCTCTGGCTTTAGAACGACGTTTAGGTTTATAAGGCAAGTACAAATCTTCAAGGCGGGTTTTTGTATCAGCTTCTTTAATAGCCGTTTCCAATTCAGGCGTGAGTTTCTCCTGCTCGTTAATACTATTTAAAATCACATCACGGCGCTCATCTAACTCACGCATGTAACGCAAACGTTCTTCTAAAGAACGCAATTGTGTGTCATCTAAACCGCCCGTGACTTCTTTACGATAGCGGGCAATAAAGGGCACAGTTGCGCCTTCATCAAGTAAGGTAATAGCAGCTTGTACCTGATTTTCTGGGACGGAAAGTTCTTCCGCGATGCGTTGGACAATGGTTTTCATGTTTATGTGTATTTACCTCAAAAGTATATGCGAAAAAATCTGCGAACATGACAAAAATATTCTTGAGACAATTTTGGGCAATCATAACTGTCAGGGCGGTTGAAGGGGGAACAGATTGGGGTTATAGAAATTTTTTCCGTTCAAAGCACCAATCTATCAGGCTTTTAAGGTCATTTCCGAAAAATTGGCCTCATCCAAAAATCTAGCCAGATTTTGTTGAGGTGATGTCATCCCTAGCTGTGCCATCATCAAGCTAATAAATATTTTTTCATCTTTTTCTGGCATAATCACTTTATTTAACAATTTTTTGAATGTTAAATTAAAATATAGGACACTATCTCTGTATTTTCTTAAATCACTAATAAAGTCTTCTATACGAGAGTGCTGTTCTTCATTTTCAAGCGTTAATTCTTCCTCCTGACC
>CAYFOB010000525.1:0-524 GCA_964344525.1 uncultured Thiomargarita sp. | reverse complement strand
GCCTCAAAACAAACTTGTAGATTGAGCCGATGTTGGAGATCAAGTGGAAAAACATCAAGAGGAGATTCTACCTTCTCTGGTAAAGATAAATCTGCAGTATGTGTCTCTAAAGCATCAACCAAAGCGGGCCAAGCTTCAAAAGTTATATGACTATAAATAACATCGGTTCTAAACGGTTTTTTTAAAAGATGAGGCACAATTTTTAGGGCGATTTCATACCATGGCTCATTGGGTCGAGGCAATTCATTAATGTAGAAAATGCGGTTATTGTTTTCACCACGAAAATTATTTATCTTGAACAAGATTTCTTTTTGGACTTCACTCACTGGTAATCCTTCTTCTTCTCGGACAATCGCTTCCCAAGACCAAAAATATTTTGATTTGAGTAAAAAAATGAAATGATCTACAGCTTCATCAAGATGCTTATCCAAATCGAAGTTTTCAAAAAAATCGTATGTTGGTACAGTCATATCACTCGATGTTCAAGTTAGTAAATAAAAATATTATTAAGTACTAATATAGGA
>CAYFOB010000524.1:0-3410 GCA_964344525.1 uncultured Thiomargarita sp. | reverse complement strand
CAAAAAGAATTGGCACAACAAAAGGCTGACAAAATGGCAGAACGGTTACGAGCGCTGGGCGTCAATCTTGATGAGATTATCTAAAATGAAACTTTCAAGCACATTGTTTATTTTATTACTCATGTTGCCACTCAAAACGACAGCTGAAAATCGTGTGCAATACTACATATCTAAATATGGATATGCTGATACTACGCTCGCTCATAGAGCACATCAAATTTTTGAGAAAATGAAATCAGTGGCTGATAAAAGAAAACATCGTTTCCCACGGCTTGCTGTGATCAAAAAAAGTTATAAAAAATCAGGTGAACCCTTGGCGATTGCCTTACCTGATGGCTATATCGTGCTCTCACAAAGAGCCCTTGAAATGATTTATAACAATGTGTCGCTTTCGCATGGGGACACTCGCCTTGCCTTTGTGTTAGGGCATGAATTAGCGCATTTGTCCAACGATGATTTTTTGCACTTTTATAAACCAAATGAAGTGCGCCAAAATGAACTGGAGGCTGATGATCGGGGCTTTATTTATGCCGCTATGGCAGGCTATCCCGTTGACAAATTGCTTGAACAACAGGATTTTTTTAGCTATTGGGAACAGCAAACCTTTAGAAATGTCATTCATCCCTCATCTAAAGCACGCGCCAAAGCGTTGCGAGTGCGTCTACAAAAATTGTTAGACAATTTGCCCTATTTTCATTTTGCAGTACGCTTGAGTCACTTTGGTCATTGTGACGAGGCAGTGTATTTTTTTGATGAATTTAAAACACACTTTCCAGCGCGTGAAGTTTATAATAATTGGGGACTTTGTGAATTGCAACGGGCGCTCAACGAATTGGGTGAATTGGATTATTGGCTACCCTCAATGCTGGATGCTATGACACAACTTGACGATTTGTCTGTGCCACCCCCACCCAGAGGTGAAGAACTGACACCATTAGCCAAGGCATTTTTGACAAATGCCAAAGAATATTTTAAATTGGCGTTAGAAATGGAACCCACATATTTGCCAGCCAATGTCAATTTAGCAATCACAACGTTTTATCTTGGAGAACATTATGAAGCTTGTGCTGCCATAGAAAAAGCGCACCAATTAGCGCCTTTGGATATAGAAATTCAAGGCATGCGAGCGGTGATGAAGTATAAAAAAAGTCCGGTAGGTTCGTGGTATCGCACCATTAAATTGCTAAAAAATTTAGCGCGTCAACAACCAGCCCCACTGAGCGTACTCTACAACCTTGCCCGACTAGGGGACGCTGATTGGCAACAATTAGCGCAAAAAGCGAGCGCTTTACCCATGCCATATCGAAGCGTCGTTTGTCAAAAAACGGTTTGTCCACAACAACAACAAACACCTCAAGCGACTTGGGATTTACCCATTGCACTAGGAGTCAGAACAAAACGTAATAAACTATTAGCCCAATGGCAAAAAAGTCAAACGATTAGATTATATGACTTAGACGAAGAATTTTATCACAATGACACCGCTGCGCTTTTAGGATTAAATTTGCGAACCCAGATGATCGTATTAAAAAAGCTTGAAAATCTCACACATTGTACCATTTAAGCCAACAACTATCCTTTTCAATTCAAGTAGGACGAGTAGCCTCCCGTTTTGATTTATTTGCTGAAGATAAACAGAATCGCATTATTGTTGATATTCAACATGTCCGTTATCCTGATCATTATGATCGTTTTTTGCATTATCACTGTGCAGCGTTATTGGAGCAAGTGACTAATGCTTATAGTTATAGCCCCGAATTGAATTTTTGGACTCCTGGCATAAAAACTTGAAGAAATGAGGACATCATGGAAAATTACCAACAAACCAAACCAATTCAAACGTACCCTAAGCAAATAGCATTAAGAACTTATGAAGTACCAATCAGGGTACAACCGTGCCAAAAAAAATTACCCACCATGTATGATTTACCTAGCGAAGACCCGGAGGACCCTGGTTTGCCAGACATATTTCATTCTCAACAACCCCAATTATTGGAGGACACTTTTCGTCCCCCCAATTATCCACTTGAGCAAATTTGTACTGCCACAGATTTGAACTTGTACTATGATTTGGATCATCCCAAATGGTATAAACGTCCTGATTGGTTTGCGGCTGTTGGAGTGCCGCGTCTTTACGAAGGACGTGATATGCGAATGAGTTACGTGATTTGGCAAGAAAAAAAACCACCATTTTTGGTAGTTGAACTCTTGTCTGATGGCACAGAAAATGAAGATTTAGGTTTAACCTCACAAGTCAGTGGCAAACCACCAACCAAGTGGCAAGTGTATGAACAAATTTTACAAGTGCCCTACTATATTATCTTTAGCCGTGATCCAGATAAATTTAAGGCTTTTCAATTGATTGGAAAACGTTACCACTCAATAAAGCTAAACAATGATCGACTATGGTTTGATGAACTCAACTTAGGCATCGGCTTATGGCAAGGTGTTTATCGAGGATTTGAGCAGAAATGGCTGCGGTGGTATGATCAAGATGGAAAGTGGATACCTACATCGCAAGAAGAAAAACGGCAGGCTAAGCAAAAACAGCAGCAGGCTGAGCAAAAACAACAGCAGGCTGAGCAAAAACAACAGCAGGCTGAGCAAAAACAACAGCAGGCTGAAAAATTAGCCGCGCAATTAATCGCACAAATCAAGGCACTAGGTTTAGAGCCTGATGTGTAAAATTGACGCTAATGCGGGTTTCGCATTGCGAAACCCACAAATCACATTGATTCAAGAAAAGTAAATGCATTAGGTACAATAGGGGATAAATCAGCGGCTCCCCAATTAATAAAATTCTCTTTTAAAAGAAGTCGCCCGATTTTGGTCAATAGAAATCCCCTTGACGAGGTTTGCCTATGAACGATAAACGAAAAACAAAAATTAGCAAATTTTTAAGCTATGTGCTACGACATCAACCTCAATCCATTGGTTTAACACTGGAAAAAAATGGTTGGGCAAGTGTCATTAAAATTTTAAAAAACGACAAAGTTCATTTGAGTTTTGAGGAATTAAAAGAAGTTGTTGAAAGCAATGACAAACAACGATTTTCGTTTAATGATGATTTTAGTATGATTAAAGCAAATCAAGGTCATAGCGTGAGTGTGGAATTAAAATTTGAGGAGATTATTCCGCCTGACACTTTATATCATGGCACCGCCAAGCACTTTTTGCCTGCCATTCAACAAAATGGGTTACTCAAAGGCAAACGGCACCATGTCCATTTATCAAAAGATATCTCAACCGCTTCAAAGGTTGGAAAAAGACATGGCAAATTAGTTATTTTTGCCATTGATGCAAAAAAAATGCACCAAGACGGTTACAAATTTTTTCTATCTGATAATCATGTTTATTTGGTTGATCAAGTGCCCACAAATTATTTGAACGTGTTTTTGTTGCACACCTGA
>CAYFOB010000523.1:0-3413 GCA_964344525.1 uncultured Thiomargarita sp. | reverse complement strand
CTTCTGGGACTGTGGCATTTAGGCGATCTGTTTGTTGTAACAATTCTTGCGCTTTGCCGATGGATAAGCCGGGCAAAGTGGTGGGCATGTATAATAAATCACCTTCGTAGAGTTCTGGCATAAATTCAGAGCCTAAGCCGTCTGCCATTTTGGCGATTAAGGGTTGATCAGCAAAAGTGTGTCGCCAATATTTGGGTAAATCTGTTTGCCATTGTTCGACTTGTGCTGCCATTGGTGATTCTACCATTTCTAAAGTCCATTTTAATGGGGTTAATAGGCTACTGAGGCCAAATAAGGGAATCGCAATGGTTAGCATGATCAAAAAGGCGAAAAAGACGGTGGTACGTGGTAAGAATAGAACGAGTCTGAGTAAAGGACGATAAATAAAAATCAGTAGCCAACTGATTGGATTGTGTTTTTCACTGGGAATCCAGCCACGAATAAAATAGCCCATTAATACTGGTACGATTGTTACTGCTAATCCCGCAGCGGCTGCCATGGCGTAAGTTTTTGTAAAGGCTAAGGGAGAAAAGAGGCGTCCTTCTTGGGCTTCTAAGGTAAATACGGGGATAAAGCTTAAGGTGATGATTAATAAGGAAAAAAACAGGGCTGGACCCACTTCAGTCGCCGCTTTGGCAATCAATTGCCAATGTTCTTGCGAAGTCGGTTTTTGTTTAGGATGTGCATGTCGCCAGCGTTCTATGTGTTTATGGGCATTTTCAATCATCACGATGGCGGCATCCACCATGGCACCAATGGCTATTGCTATGCCACCCAATGACATGATGTTAGCGTTAATGCCTTGTTGTTGCATAATGATGAAGGAAATCAGAACGCCGATGGGTAGCGTGATAATAGCGACTAAAGCCGAACGCAAGTGGAATAAAAACACTAAGCAAACCAGCGCAACAACGATAAATTCTTCAATCAGTTTTTCATTCAAGTTATTGACTGCGCGTTGGATTAAGGCAGAACGATCATAGGTTTCTATAATTTCCACGCCTTTTGGTAATCCCGTTTTGAGTTGTGCCAATTTTTGTTTGACCGCAGCAATGGTGGTTAAAGCGTTTTCGCCATAGCGCATGACAATAATACCGCCGGTGATTTCGCCTTCGCCATTTAAATCGGCTACCACGCGGCGCATTTCTGGACCAATTTGTACGGTGGCGACATCGCGGACTAATAAGGGTGTACCCGTTTCATTGACTGCAATGGGAATGGTTTCAATATCTGATAATGAAGATAAATAGCCTCTGGTGCGGATCATGTATTCGGCTTCGGCGAGCTCAATCACTGAGCCTCCGACTTCTTGATTGGCGTTTTTAATGGCTTGACTGATTCGTGATAAGGGAATATTAAAAGCGCGTAATTTTTGAGGATCAACCACCACTTGATATTGTCGCACCATGCCACCGACGCTGGCAACTTCGGCAACGCCAGGGACTGTTTGCAATTCAAATTTTAGAAACCAGTCTTGCAAGCTACGTAGTTGAGATAAATCATGTTGGCCGGTGCGATCAACCAAGGCATAAGAATAAACCCAACCAACGCCGGTGGCATCTGGACCTAAACGAGGTTGTACGCCAGGTGGTAAACTAGAGGCGGCTTGATTGAGATATTCTAACACTCTGGAACGTGCCCAATACATGTCCGTGCCATCTTGAAAAATGACGTAGACGTAGGAGTCACCAAAAAAGGAGTAGCCGCGCACGACTTGTGCGCCTGGTACAGATAGCATGGTTGTTGTAATGGGATAAGTGACTTGATCTTCGACGACGCGGGGTGATTGTCCAGGGTAAGTCGTTTTGATAATCACTTGTACATCGGAGAGATCAGGGATGGCATCTAAGGGCGTTTGTTGCAAAGAAACCCATCCCCATCCGGTGACTATGATGGTGGCGACTAGGACTAGGAATCGGTTGTGGATGGACCAGTTGATTATGTTTTTTAGCATGATGATTTCCTTAACTACAGGATTTGGTTAAAGGCTTATTGCTATTCCTCAAATGTGTATAAAGATTTTTTTATGCTCCCATTTACCCAAAAATCTATCCAAACAAATCAACTTAAATTGATTGTTTACGATGCTAAAACAGAGGAGATTTGAACTGTGATTTATGTGATCTGATTTATGTGATAAAAAAATCACGCTCAAAAAATCATCATAAAAATCCTAAAAATCACATAAATCACAGTTCAAATTTTATTTCGCAACAACTCTAATGTCGATGCCCTCCTCCACTAAACCGCAAAAAACTCGCCTGCAAATTCGCCTCTGAATCAATCAAAAATTGTCCAGATAACACAATCGTATTATCCTTTTTCAACCCAGACAAAATTTCAACTTCGCCCTGACTACGCATCCCAGTTTTGACATCCATGGGCATAAATTTGCCATCACCCATTGCCATAATCACACTTTCACGTTCTCCAGTAACAATTAAGGCTTGTTGAGGAATTTTTAACACATTTTTTTTAGAATTAGCATGAATCACCGCTTGTGCAAACATATTCGGTTTTAAACGCAATCTTGGATTATTAAAACGTAGTCTAACCTTTAAAGTGCGCGTTTTGGGCTCAAGTTCAGGATAAACATAATCTACCCTCCCTTTCCACACGCGCCCTGGCAAAGCAGGCACTTTGATTTCTGCTTTTAATCCTGGCTTTACCCAATCCAATTGGTGTTCAAATATTTCAACCATCACCCATATTGTTGACAAATCAACTATCGTAAACATTTCTGTGCTTGGTGTGACATACATGCCTTCTCGAATATTTAAGTGAGTCACAGTACCAGATTGTGGCGCGAATATAGGCACATTGTTGATCGATTTGTTTTTTCGCGCAATCAGCTTAATCGTGCTATTTGGCACCCCTAATAAACGCAAACGATTTTGTATCGCGTTCCTATATTGTTGGCGATTAAGACTAGTCCCCTTGCTTTTTGTACGCAAAGCAACGAGAAAATCTTGTTGGGCTTCCAAAACTTCTGGCGAATACATGCTCAACAAAGATTGTCCATACTTAATCCTTTCCCCTTCTCGTCGTACATAAAGTCTTTCTACCCAACCACTAGAGCGTGGGTGAATATGTACTAAATTGTCTTCGTTGTAAGTCACATAGCCCACGGTTTTGATATGCTTCTGCATGGATTCCTGTTTGACGGTGGTGGTTCTCACTCCCATTCTTTGGATAATTTCAGGAGAAATGGTGACTGTTGGGTGTTTATCTGCCTTGTGTTCATCCTTTGTTTGGGGTTCTGGTTGAATTTCCTTTTTCACTAAATCCATGCCACAAATAGGACAACTGCCCGGTTCATCGCGCACAATTTGTGGATGCATTGGGCACACATATTTGGGGTTTAAGTGTTTAGCGGCATGTTCTAGGGCACTATCGTCCATCGCATCTTCGCT
>CAYFOB010000522.1:0-3414 GCA_964344525.1 uncultured Thiomargarita sp. | reverse complement strand
TCTGAAAAGGTAAAGAGTCTTCTCTCATTTTTTTCCAAAACAGCCTCTAAAGATTATCATGTGTTTAAGGCAACGTTAAACTCAATAAAGAGCATTATTTTAGAAAGTCCTTATTTTGAGTACTATATTGTGCATCATAATCTTGATTGGTTACTTGCAGAAAATGATCACGGAGAGGTCATCATTTCTTTAGATACTAAATTTTCCTGTGATATTCCACACCACGAACCTCCCCTCTTCATATGAACTGACAAGTTGTTTGGGGATGTTTAGGTGTGTAGTGATGTAATTATTTGAGGGACTCTGATCCAGAAACGGGATGCTATTTGGAGTTTGATCCAATTGGGTTGAGCGGTGGACCAAATGGTTATATTTATGTGGGTGGTAATCCGGTGAATTTGTCGGATCCGACCGGTGAGTTGGCGCCTTTGGGTGCCGCGGCTTTGTATTATGCGAGATGTGTGGCAAGCTGCGCGGCGATGAATGCGATTGCTAATCAAATGGGTGGGGCGGCTTGTGATTTGCTTTTTGAGGAAAATTGTTGGTTGGGGTGTTTGAATCCTTTTGGGAAGTTGGGTAAAGCAAAGAAGGTGGCTAAAAAGTTGCCAAATTGTGGCGGTAGAAATAGCTTTCCAGCAGGGACTTTGGTTGAGACTGAGAATGGGAAAAAGCCGATTGATGAGGTTCAAATCGGTGAGAAGGTGCGCGGCGAGTGATGAGAAAACGGGGACTACGAGCTTTCAGCCGATGATGGATTTGATTAAGGGAGAGAAGTCATATCGGATGATCTCACTGACGTTTGATTCTGGGAAGAAGGTTGAGACGACAGCTGAGCATCCTTTTTATATTCAGGGGAAGGGGTGGAATCCTGCTGGGAGTTTGAAGGTTGGACAGGCGCTGGTGTTGCATGATGGGACTACTGTTGTTGTTGAGGAAGTTGATAGTAGTGCTCGGTGGGAGGTGGTGTTTAATTTTAGTGTTGCCAATGCTCATAACTATTTTGTTGGTGGGGATGGGGTGTTGGTGCATAATGGCACAGGACTTCAATGGAATGATGGTCAACTTGGTCCAAATGATTTGGATTGGCGGGGGCAAGGTAAAACTATATTTGATGCTCTTAATGAAGCTTTTAACCGAACTGGACAAGCTCGTGATCAGTTTGATGTAACAAAATGGGGGAGAAATGTGTATGGAAAGTCACGTCCAGTTGAGTATAAAGGGCCAAATCAAGCTGAAGTTAATATTGATTTTCCGCATAACAAAGAGCTTGATAAACATGGTAAGTGGCAAACTGGACCCGATGCCCCACATGTTGGTTGGCAATTTGGGAAAAAGCCAAAAACTGTGGGGCATATACTTTTAGATGAGGTACCTTGTGGTAGATAAATTGGTAGTGTTTTAGATTTGTATATTAGGCAGTCTAAAGGCTTTAATAGCCTATGGTTAAAGACTTTCAAACTATCTATATTCATATTTCAAATACTAAAATGGGGTGTAATCTGAGAAAACCTACTTTCGGGTGGAAACGTCAAAATAGTTTCAGTCATTCAAAAAAACAAATAACCAGTGCTGTCTATAATCCTAAAACTCTAGCATTTTTTTTACCTGAAGGTAGGTTTTGTCAGACCCCCCCAATATAAATTTATAATATGATAATTTCAATTAATGTATCACCAAATTTAAAACACTACTGATAAATTAGAATGAAGGAAAACAATAATGTGGACTCCAGAATCAGTCTTTTTAGAAAATACCAAAGCTTTAGGAATCACGAGATTTCGTAAATTAGAATTAGAATTAGCAAATTCTATTAAGAAATCAATTGTAGAAAAATTTGCACCAGGGATATGGACAGTTGGTAGACTATTTGAAAAAGTAATAGATTGCACTGGCATGCGAAATGAACAAGCTTACCAATGGCTTCGTGATTACCCTGAGCCGTTTTCAGTTTTGGCTTTTTTTGAAAAAGATGTAAGAAGTGAGATGAGGAATGAAAGAATTGAACATATGTTTGAATTTGAATCAATAAAGGATTTGATTGATGTTTATTCTGAAGGACCAATTTACACAATATATATTACAAACTGGCATTTTGATTATCTCTTAGCTTATACAGTCGAAGATTCCATTATAGCAACAGGTATGGCTATGAACTGGCTTGATGCTTACATCAAGCGAGCGTAGGGTGGATAAGCGAAACGTCATCCACCAATTTAACCGTGGTGGATTTTGCTACGCAATTCCACCCTACGCTTGCTGGCAGGTTTGGGTTTTTACCATAAGGGCAGGTGTAGAATTGTTGTTTTTGGAACCTTCGTGCGTAACATCAGTTAGATAACTCCCAAATAATAAGGGTGCACCCAACGGCAAATTCTCATCTTTCAGCTTTGTCAGTTTTACCCTGAAAATGGGAATGCGCCCAGTCTAAGTTTAATTATGTGGTCAGATTATCAATTAGTAAAAGAAGCTATTGAAAACCTAAATTTAGGTTTTAAAGAAATAGAAGAATTGGAACCTTCAGAAGCTCAAAAAATAATTAAAAATATCAAGAACAGATTTGTAAATGGTGATCCAAGAGCGTGGTGGTTATCTTTAAAATTGCCGTTCAAATCCTATCCAATAAATGACGTATCGGACAAAGTTGATTATCTTAATAAATTATTACCTTCTAGCGAATTATCATATTTATGGATTTTAGATGGTAATAATAAAGATTATCATGTGTTTAAGGCAACGTTAAACTCAATAAAGAGCATTATTTTAGAAAGTCCTTATTTTGAGTACTATATTGTGCATCATAATCTTGATTGGTTACTTGCAGAAAATGATCACGGAGAGGTCATCATTTCTTTAGATACTAAATTTTCCTGTGATATTCCACACCACGAACCTCCCCTCTTCATATGAACTGACAAGTTGTTTGGGGATGTTTAGGTGTGTAGTGATGTAATTATTTGAGGGACTCTGATCCAGAAACGGGATGCTATTTGGAGTTTGATCCAATTGGGTTGAGCGGTGGACCAAATGGTTATATTTATGTGGGTGGTAATCCGGTGAATTTGTCGGATCCGACCGGTGAGTTGGCGCCTTTGGGTGCCGCGGCTTTGTATTATGCGAGATGTGTGGCAAGCTGCGCGGCGATGAATGCGATTGCTAATCAAATGGGTGGGGCGGCTTGTGATTTGCTTTTTGAGGAAAATTGTTGGTTGGGGTGTTTGAATCCTTTTGGGAAGTTGGGTAAAGCAAAGAAGGTGGCTAAAAAGTTGCCAAATTGTGGCGGTAGAAATAGCTTTCCAGCAGGGACTTTGGTTGAGACTGAGAATGGGAAAAAGCCGATTGATGAGGTTCAAATCGGTGAGAAGGTGCGCGGCGAGTGATGAGAAAACGGGGACTACGAGCTTTCAGCCGATGATG
>CAYFOB010000521.1:0-3423 GCA_964344525.1 uncultured Thiomargarita sp. | reverse complement strand
CAGATTCTGATGAGATTACATTCCTTCTTAAGGATGCTGATGAGAATGTGCTTAGTACTCAAGCTTTTAGGCAAGCCGTTGGCGAACATGTGATTACCTTGTCCAATGGCAAAACGGTGGCTCGTATTCCAGCCGGAAAAGCATTTGAATCGGCTTGGATAGAGATGCCTATTCCTGGTTCTTCACCAACTGAAGTCAAGCTCCAGCTTCTTCTTTCTCAGATTCACTATCATTTAGGTAAAAATGACGCAATCAGTTTGCCAGGCATATCAACCATCCAAAACGTTTCCTTGGTAGACACAAACTACTTTGCTGAACTCACAGAAATTACGCCAGAAAACTCCTCTGGCGATCAACCTATTGAAATTAAAGGTCAAGCACGGGGCCGCCTCAGCAACAATCCTTTGCCCTTAGTGCCTGTACAAATTGTGATCGCGGCAAATGGCTTAGAGCGCAATTATGAAGTTTATACTGACAAAGACGGTCTTTTTTCTCAAACCTTTACGCCTTCCACCGTCGATTCTGGCACCTACAAAGTCTCAGTATTGCACCCTGACTTGACCGAACGCCCTGAACAAGGACAATTTACCATAAAAAGGATTAGTTTAGGAACTCTTGGGCAAAACGAATACATTATTAATTTACACATCCCCTTCAATTATGAACAAAATCTCTCAGTGCCCATCATTGCAAGCGAAGGAGTGAATGAATCTAATATACACCTCGTTTTGGATCAAGAACTACCAGAAGGCATTCTTGTCAATATTGGCAACGCTTTACCCACCCTAACGGCTTCGGAAAAAGCACAACTCAACTTCTCAATCCGAGCCATTCAAGCCGGCGAGGAAACCATTGTCTTAAATGTCAAGAGCAACGAGCGCGATCACATAGGACAAGTAACAGTTATCTCCCAATTTTCTGAAGCACAACCGGCATTAATTCACGACCCCAGCTTTGTAGAAACCGGTGTCAATTTAGACGATAGCGTCACCGAAACCATCACATTAGAAAACCAAGGGCTAAGCACACTCAACGACATTTCCGTTCAACTGCTATACAGCGACGGCAGCCCGGCGCCATCCTGGGCTTACCTAATTACGCCTTCAACAATAGGCAAACTAGCTGTCGGCGCCAGCTCCGAAGTCCAAATCATGGTTTCCCCACCATCAACCAGCGAAGGTTTGTATGAGCTGATGCTGCGAGTGACGGCCAGTAACCATGCCACAAGAGATATCTACTTTATTGTTGCCGTCACTCAATCAGGGATTGGAAATGTCCTATTTAAAGTGGCTGACATTTACACAGCCACCTTAGATGATCAAGACAACCTGATCGAAGGCTTAGCAGAGGCCACAATTCGCATACAAAACGAAAAAGTACTGTCAATTGACGAAACCTTGATCACCGATGAAGCCGGTGAAGCACTTTTTGAAGAATTACCGGCAGGACGCTACAAATTCAAAGCCAGTGCACCAAATCATCAAGAACTCATTGGCAGATTATGGATCAAACCAGGCATTACCGTTTCTAAAAGCATTTTCTTAGACTACAACCTAATCACAGTCGAATGGTCAGTCACCGAAAAGACCGTTTCTGATAGCTATGAAATCACCTTGAAAGCCACCCATGAAACCAATGTACCAGCTGCTGTCGTTGTCATAGAGCCGCTATTGATCAAATTACCGATTATGCAAGCCGGTGAAGTTTTTTCTGGCGAAATTAGTTTAACCAATTATGGGTTGATTCGCGCTGAGAATCTTCAATTTAACTTGCCAGAATCTGACCAATATTTCAAATATGAATGGCCCACTCATTTACCAGACCATTTGGATGCGAAACAACATATAACCGTTCCCTATCGCTTAACAGCCTTAAAATCTTTAGATAACAGCGAAGAAGGCAGCGGAGGTGGATGCGAGACCTATTCCAAAAAGATTGCTATTTCTCACACATACAAATGCGCCAATGGTCATGAAAGTGAAAACTCTGAAAAAGTCGTTTATTGGGTAGAATGCTCGGGTAGTGGTGAAAGCACAACTGAAAATCTTGGGTCAGCCCTTGGGACTCGCGTTGGCAGTGGTAGTTCAGGAGGGGGCGGTGGTGGCGCAAGCCAAGCGCCCCGTGCGACTTCAATTTCCGGCTCTGGTTCAAAATGTCAAGATAGCGCAACCCGATCCGACCATGGATGCGAGGGAGGTCGCCCTGATGTGACCCAGGACAAGAAAGAAGCGGTGGGAAGTGCAATCAATATGCCACAAAAGGAATTTACTGATCGAGTCACTGATTTACAAGTTAAGGTGCCTGGCGGTGTCATAACCGTTACCCGTCATTTTTTTAAAACGAAGTTTTATAAAAATCGTTGGCATTGGCTTTCTATCAATAGCCGTTTAGAGCCTTATATGGAAATGGTTCAAACCGGCAATGCGGTAACTCGCATGCAAATGGGCATGATAAAAGATGGGATTGTTTATCGTTATTTTGTCAAAGACAATAACAAAATTATCTCACTTGATCCTGGTTATAAATGGCAAAATAAGAAAGGTGATTGGTCACTTTATAGCGAAAATGGGCGTTTACTCGAATTTGGCACTCGCATTGGCACTCTTGGAAAAATCTTGTATGAAAATGATGATCCTAAAAAAGCAATGATTGGGGTAACAGATAAAAACGATCGCCAGGTGCTGATTGTTGAAATGGATGAAAATCAAATGACAGCAGTGAGTGATCAATCTGGTCGGCGGGTTGAATATCGTTATAATGAGGACAATCTTCTCACAAGCGTTACTGATGTGCTTGGGCTCACAACAGAATATGAATATCTAAAAAAACCCGTTGGAGAACCTGGACCAAATCAAGGATACCAGGTGTTCATGACCACCAAACGGCGCCCTGGTGGTCGGGTCACACAGATGGAATATAATGATGCAGGTGATCTGATTGCGGTGACCAATACCCGTGGTAACCAGTTGCTTTTTGATTATCAAGAAGAATTTTATGCCCAAATGACAACCGCTTCTGGCATGGTTAAAGAAGTTTGGTATAACAAATCTGGAGAAACTAAAGAAGTCAAAATCAATGGCAAAACCATTAAAAAAGTAGACAGTGGTGACAGAGTTTTAAGAGTCACCGATGCATTGGGTAATGTCACTGAAAAAACCTATGACGAATGGGATAATTTGGTTGAAATGGTTTATCCTGATGGACGCTCAGTGTCGTATGAATATAACGAATACCAGCGCGTGACTCGTTTTGAAGATCAGCATGGTTATGTCACCTTATATGAGTATGATGATGTAGGCAACCTCACCAAAATCACCCATGCGGTTGGAACCGATGCTGAGAGAATGACAACGTTTACCTATGATGAGCACCATCAACGGAAAACGATGACTCAACATGGTGATGCTAATACTTCAGAAGCGA
>CAYFOB010000520.1:0-3426 GCA_964344525.1 uncultured Thiomargarita sp. | reverse complement strand
TTTGTAGCGGCTTCGTCCCATGTGGTTGTCCTTGGTTGTTAGTTGAAAAAAAAATTTAAAATAAAAATTTATTCATTTTCAGGTTAGAGCCAGGCAGGCATTCCCAAGCGGGAGCTTGGGAACGAGGACAAAGGCTGCCCTTTCTTGGTATCGCCAAGTTGAGGGGGGATCAAATTATTTAACTGCGCAAGCACGGATTGCAGCGATTTTTGCAAAACAAGGACAATTAGACAAGGCTGTTGAACATCTTCAAACGGTGCCGTTTTCCAATCAGGAAGAAGCAATTAGTATGATGTTATTGGAGGCGGAATTGCTGGATGAGCACAAACGTTATCACCAAGCCATGGAAACTTATGATCGTGCGCTCAAATTAGAACAAGATAACACCGACGTGTTATATATGCGCGCCATGCTATATGAGAAAATGGGTAAAGTGCCTCAATTAGAGCAGGATTTACGGCGCGTATTGGAGCTTGAGCCAAATAATATTGATGCCCTCAATGCTTTAGGTTATAGCCTTGCAGAACACACTGAACGTTATCAAGAAGCCTACAACTTAATTAAACAAGCTTTATTGTTAAGTCCTAATGACTATTACATTTTAGATAGCATGGGATGGGTGTTGTATAAAATGGGTAAGTATACAGAGGCCATTACATACCTACGCAAAGCACATGTTCTGCAACATGATCCAGAAGTCGCCGCGCATTTAGGCGAAGTCTTATGGAAAAATGGTGATCAGCAAATGGCTAAAGCCGTGTGGAAAAAAGCACTTAAGGCTTTTCCTGATGATGAAAAATTGCGTCGGGTGATGCAACGTTTTGTGCCTGTCAAGGAGAAATTGTGAAGCGTTTACTTATACTGGCATTGCTATTGTCAGGATGTACACAATTACCGCCATTGCCACCAACACCTGCCAGCCAACTGGATTCGTGGCGTTTAAATGGTCGCATTGCCGTTTCAAGCGAACATGAGAGTTGGCCACCAGCCAACGTTTATTGGCAACAACAAGGTTCTGCTTATGAATTACGTTTGAATATGGCAGGACAAGGGGCTTTATTACTAAAAGGGAATAATAACGGGGTTATAATGCATACTGCTGACAAGAAAATCTTTAAGGCAGCCAATCCCGATGCCTTATTTGCTGAAGTTTTGAAGCTAGAAATTCCTGTGACCAATTTGCATTCTTGGATACGAGGCTTTCCAGCGCCCCATTCTTCCCCGCAATGGTACCAACTTAATGAGACTGGGCGCTTGCGCAGCTTACGGCAAAATGGTTGGGAAATAGATTATAAGCATTATGTCAATATACGTGGCATTTATTTACCTAAAAAAATATTTTTGGAGAATAACCAATTTAAGGTAAAAATTGCGATTACACAGTGGCACTTAGAGCCATCTATTTAAAAACTCATTTTATTAATAAATTGTACACAGATGTTTGGATTTAACAAAAAAACTGAAAAATCCCAAGAGACTCCAAAAAAAGGTTTATTTACTCGTTTAAAACAAGGTTTAAGCCGTACTCGTGAAAACTTAACTGCTGGATTGACCCATTTATTAATTGGCAAAAAAGTTATTGACGATGATTTACTTGAAGAAATTGAAACCTTGCTACTAACAGCTGATGTTGGTGTTGATGCGACGAATGCTTTGATGATGGATTTGAAAGGTAAACAATTTAAGGATCCTGAGGCGTTATTTTATGCCTTGCGTGATAACATGCAGGCGATTTTACAGCCCGTCGCACACCCCTTAATTTTGCCCAAAGATAATAGCAAGCCCTTTGTTATTTTAATGATTGGCATCAATGGGGCTGGTAAAACCACCACGATTGGTAAATTGGCAAAGCGTTTTCAAGCAGAAGGACGCTCCGTGATGTTAGCCGCAGGAGATACTTTTCGGGCGGCTGCGGTTGAACAATTGAAAGTTTGGGGCGAGCGCAATAACGTCCCTGTGATTGCCCAGCATGGTAAAGCGGATTCTGCCTCAGTCATTTTTGATGCTTTGCAAGCGGCAACTGCACGTGATATTGATGTACTTTTAGCAGACACTGCAGGGCGCTTGCATACTCAAGATAATCTCATGGAAGAATTAAAAAAAGTACGACGCGTCATTGGAAAACTGGACGCCACTGCGCCTCATGAAGTCATGCTAGTTATTGACGCATCTATTGGTCAAAATGCCCTTGTCCAAGCCAAAGAATTTCATCAAGCTATCGGATTAACAGGAGTAACTATTACTAAATTAGATGGTACGGCTAAGGGTGGTATTGTTTTTGCTATCGCTAAACAAACAGGATTGCCTATTCGTTTCATCGGTGTTGGAGAACAGGTTGATGATTTGCGGGTTTTTGAATCTGCTAATTTTGTTGAAGCGTTGTTGAGTGATTGAGCAAGGTTCATTCATAAAAAGAATTTTTGAACTGTGATTTATGTGATTTTATTGAGAGCTTTTTTATCACATAAATCATATCAATCACATAAATCACAGTTCAAATTATTTTTGTGTTATTCTGTCAATTACCCCTTAACGCTTAATAAGCCTGGACTACTTGTCCGTTCCTCTTTAAACATGTTACGCACACAAACCGCAAAATGCTGTTTACCTTCAATCTTTGAGGTCACCAACAAAGGAATTCGCAATTCATTTTTACCTTCAAAATCAAGGCTAAAAAGCTTAACCTTCCCGCCGCCCTGAATCCAAGATAAACAGGCTGGTAGTGCAACATGCGCTAAATCACCTGCCACGTAGCCCTCTGGCAAATAAATCACCAATTCCAGCCGCGAGCCTGCCTGTACCACATTTTTGGTTAAACTGACTTCAATGGGAAAATGATTTGCAAAACGACCCCAATTTTCTTCATGAAGTCGTGTCACTTCAACCGCTGCAACACCATCTAGCACTTCAATGGATTGGCTTGAGACCCAACAGGGTAAATTTCATACCATCACTCCAAGGACCTTCACCTACACTATTTTTGGCGCGTATCCACCAAGTGGCATCACCTTCTGCCAATGTGATTGCAGGTGTCACGGTGCAAGTGTCCATCGCACACACAGAAGCCGTGTACCATGTATTGATCACATTGCCTGTCGCATCGTTGACCCATAGTTGGTAGTCTGTTGCTGTTGAGGTGGCTTGCCATGTGTAAGTGGATTGATTGTTTGTGATTGTGCCTGTTGGGGAAACGAGTATCGGTTTGCCTGGTGGCTCTGATTGTCCTGTTAAAGTGACGCGCACGAGTTGACCATTGGCGCGATATTCATATTTGGCGGTGTTTTGTTCATCGACTTTGACGTGAGTGACACGGTTTGCGCCGTCGTAAGTTAGATTGTAGGTGAAGCTTGCGGCTAATATGGGGGTTGGTAATAGGAGGAGGGTTAAGGGTTTGAGCATGATTTAAATACCTTTTTTGTTGGAGGA
>CAYFOB010000519.1:0-3431 GCA_964344525.1 uncultured Thiomargarita sp. | reverse complement strand
ATTTTTATTATAAAAATAATAAATATTTATATCACTACTTGTTGGGGACTGCCCAATCACATAAATCACAGTTCAGGTTGGGTACTTTAGCTATAGTACCCATGCTCACCATAATAACCTCCATAATAGCCCTTATGGTAACCATATTTGCCATAATATTTACCGTAATAATTGTATTTGGACGGATGTTTGTTGTGTACTTGATTTAAGACAATATTTTTCAATGGTGCTTCAATTCTATGCATCCGTTTTAGACTTTCCTGCACAATTTGGTAAGGCGTGGCCTCTGCTTTGACCACATATAATACCAAGCTGGCATATTTAGCCAGTACCAAAGCATCGCTGACTAACATTGTTGGTGCACTATCAATAACAATGTAGGTATATTTTTTTGATAACTTTTTTAAAATTTCTCCAAATTGTGTGGAGGAAAGCAATTCTAATGGGTTAGGCGGTACAGCCCCACTGGGAATCACATCAATCCCCCCCATTTCACCTTCGCCCGGATGATGAATGCATTCATCAAATTTTTGCGTTCCTGCAACCAATTCAGCTAAACCGGGCACTTTATTATTCCATCCAAATGCCTTGGCGACGCTTGGTCTGCGCATGTCTGCATCAATCAGCAAGGTTTTTTCCATTTGCCCTAAAGCAAAGGCTTGGTTGGTTGCAAAGGTTGTTTTTCCCTCGTTAGGCACAGATGAAGTTACAAGTAATATCTTTTGAGGGTTATCAAGGCCAGATAACATGATGCCAGTACGAATGGTGCGAATTGATTCGGCAAATGAGGATTTTTGTTCTTTTAAAAACATCCACCGCGGCTTAAATTCGTTTAATTTACCAACATTAAGTTTCGGTAAGGCGCCTAACAGTGGTAATCCCAACTTATGTTCAACATCTTCACCATTCTTGATCGTGTTATCAAGGTATTCCAAGAAAAATCCTAACACCAGGCTAATACCCACAATCAGTTTTTTTTGGGGTTTGTAAGGCAGGGAAGAAATTCGGGCCTTATCAACTAATCGCCCAACTGTTGATTGTAATGCTTGCACATCTTGTGAGGCATCCGTTTCTTTAAAACGGGTCAGAAACAAATCATACAATTGGCGGTTAAGATCAACATCTCTTTCTAATACCCTCAATTGGTATTCTTTACGATTAAGTTCTTGAATTTGTTTTTTGCTTTTTTTCAATCCTCGTTCTAGGGCGGTCACATTGGCGATGGCGACTTCATATTCTTTGCGAATCCCCTCTATGACTCGCTTAATTTGTTTGTTTGTATTGGCTTTTGCCGTATTTATTTCTGCTTTGGCTGCAATAATTTTAGGGTGTTTTTGTCCATAGCGCTCGCTCAATTCAGAAATTTTTCTTTCAGCATCCAATTCGACTTTTTTCAATATTTGCACAAGCGGATGATTTAAAACCGCAGGTATCGATTCAAAAGTTTCTGCGGAGTGGTTTTGGAGTGTTTTTACTTGCATGTACACACTTTCCGCCTTGGCAAGTTGTTGGCGGGCATTAACTAAATTAGTGGCCGTTTCTTCGATCTGTTTGGCAGCAACACTTTTGACTCCAGCGATATTAATGAGATTTTGGCTGTCCATATAATTTTGCAGGGCTTTCTCAGATTCTCTGAGATTTTTGCGCAATCCTTCTACTCGTTCGGTCAACCATGAAGCCGCTTTATTGGTCATTTCCAATCTCGCTTCTAAATCGCTTTCAATATAGAGATCAACCAAAGTGTTGGGAATTTTGGCCGCTAATTGTGGATCATGAGAATCAAAACTGATTTTGACTAATTGACTACCCCGCACTGATGAAACGCTTAATTTACTCATCACAGCTTTAATAATTGCTTTGTATTTTTTTTCCAACGTGGGTGGAACTTGAGGTGAAAACCACGCGCTGGGAAATAAATGTCGCCAATTAAACCCTTGTTGTTGTAAATCAGGATTAAATGTGGGATGAGAAATTAGGTTGAGTTTTTTGACCAATTTCTCTGCCAAAGCCCAAGATTTTAAAATTTCTAATTGGGTTTGATAATATCCTTGTTTAAACGCGCTAATCCCATAAACTTCCTCAATAGAAATAACTTTGGCTTTATCTGATTCAATGAGCAACATTGCAGTGGAGCGATATATAGGTTGTAATGAAAAAGCGACAAAAGTGCTTAGTAAAGCAATCAGTAATGTGAGTCCTAAAATTGTCCACTTATATTTATAAAAGGTATGCCAAAAAATTCTGAGATCGATCTCATCGTCATCTACTTGACTGACTATTTTTTTATCCAATATAGGCACTTTCGCCATAATTTATCCTGTTTTGTTCTCCTAATGTTACGTAGTCTAATAACTACAGGGAAAGAAGGGATAAACCCCAGCTAGGAGACGATTTTGATTTATCCTTTCTTAATCCTTGTAGTAATTGATCCTGACCATTTTTTCAAAAAACACTTTCTTCAACTGTAATAATATCTCCAGGATAAACAGGCGTTTTGAGTTCGACACGAACCGATGTTGATGTTTCGTCTTCATCACGAATAATATAGATTTTACTCCAACGGGGAGACGCATATTCACCGAATCCTCCTGCTATTGAAATAGCCTTTTCAACAGTTAGTTCAGGGATAAATCCATAACTACCAGGGGATTTCACTTCACCGTTAATAAAAAATTTCTTATATTCCTTAACAAGGATAATATCTCCAGGACTCACATAAGTATCCAAGTTAGCAGGGGTGGGCGCTGCTGATTTGTCCCCATCACGAATAATAACAATCTCTTCGCGTGAGGCATTTTCCGTGAATCCCCCTCCTAAAGAAATGGCTTTATTAGTCGTCATGCCGGGTTTAAAAGGATAGCCCCCAGGATTTTTGACCTCACCATTCACAAAGATTTGCCGATATTCCAAAATAGTGACAGTTACTTTAGGATTGACTAAATAGTCGCCTTGGAGTCCTGAGATAATTTTTTTTTCGACTTCATTGACAGTTAAACCAGAAAGTTGTAGCTCACCTAACATGGGATAAGAAATGCTACCTTCCTTATTCACATGCGCTGTTACACTAAAATCGTCCTCACCAAAAACTTTGATACTGATCAAATCTCCCTTGCCCAGGTGATAGCTTGATAAGATTTCTTCTGGCTCCTGTTGGGGGATTAGTTGAAATTCTTCATGTGCTTTCTTTTTTTCTGGCGTTTTGTCCAAAGCTTTTTCCTCTGTGCTTGGTGCTTTGGACAATTTATTGGGTTCAATTTCCTCAACAGAAGAACAAGCAGTAATTAATGTAAAAATTATTGTTAAAAAGAAAATTTTATAATTTATTTTCATAAAAAACTTCCCAGTTCTATTGAAATCGCAATTTTGTTAATTTTTTGGCAGTCCCCAACGAGTAGTGATATAAAAAAACTTTTGCTAGGCAAAACTCGCAT
>CAYFOB010000518.1:3046-3436 GCA_964344525.1 uncultured Thiomargarita sp. | reverse complement strand
CTACAGTTGTAGGTTGGGTTAGTAACCCAACCGACTTGATTTTCAAGTCAAACTCAAACAGGCTCTAAAGGGGTTTTCCTTCTCGTTACCTGCAACACCAAGGACAAAAGCGCTGGCATAAAAGTCAAAGTAACCAAAGTCGAAAACAGCAGCCCAAACAAAACAATAGCCCCTAAGCCACGATAAAGTTCTGTGCCCGCTCCAGGGTTGAAAACCAATGGCGATAGCCCTGCAACGGTGGTTACCATCGACATCATAATCGGGCGTAGTCGAATTTGCACCGCTTCGGTGACTGCGGAGAATACATTCATGCTGCGCAGGTTAAAAACGGCACGTTCAACAATCAAAATCGGATTGTTGACCACTGTGCCGATCAATACCAAAAAGCCC
>CAYFOB010000518.1:0-3036 GCA_964344525.1 uncultured Thiomargarita sp. | reverse complement strand
AATAGATAAAGCCCTGCAATGCCGCCACTGATGCCAATCGGCACGCTGCTCATGATCAACAGTGGCCAGCCCCAGTGGGAAAAGACGGCTACCATTAACAAGTAGGCAATCAACAGAGCGACGGCGAAATTGCTAGTCAGTGCTTCACGGGTGGCATTAAGTCGATCACTGGCACCGCTAATGGTAAGTTTAATTTCTTGGGGCAGTTCGCCAGATTGTTTCAGGCCTTCAATGATTTGTTTCTGCACAATACGCACGCCTTCTTCCAGTGGTACTTCTCGCTGCGGGATAATGCTCAACGTGATGGTGCGATCACCATCGACTCGGCGGATGGTTTCAGTATTGACTGTTTCTTTTAAATTGGCGACAGCGTTGAGAGGAATCATGCCGCCGCGGGGTGAGTAGAGCATCACTTGTTCAAGATCATGGGGATGCTTAATATTGCCTTCAGTTGAGTAGAGAAAAATGTCTATTTCATCATCATCGAGGAAGAATTCATCCACATAAGCCCCATCAGAATAAACCCAAACGGTATAGCCTAAATCGTAAACGTTGATGCCCAGCTCTGCTGCCCGTTCCCAGTTTGGGTAAATTTCTAGCATGGGTTGTCCCATTTTCAGGGTAGACGGGGTTGGGCGTACTCTGGGATTGTCAAAAATCTGTTTGGATTTCATGAAGACTTTAAAGCCAGCTTCAAATAAAGAGTCTAAATTGGGTCCACTGACTTCGACATTAATGCTGCGAGTACCGCCAAAATTACCAGAAAAAATTGAGCCTCGGCTGGAAAAGCTACGCAATCCTGGTAGTTCTCTGGTTTTTTCTGTTGCCACTTGCATCAATGCCTCAGTTTGGCGACGATCTGTTGCTTCACGCACCACAAAAACACGGCTTTGGTTGGCAAAACCAATTGTGAAGTTGAGCGCAGGTACTTCACTGTCTCCACGCTCAAATACAGCAGGGTCTTGGCCAACTGCAGGAATAAAGGCCTTATCCACGGCACGAAAAGCATCATCTGGATATTGTAGCCTGGTGGGGCAAACATCAAGGTAAAAATTTTAGACTCTTCACCTTCTGGCAGATATTCGGCATCTGGTGTCAGGTAATAAATAATCGCGCCGGTGGCGGTGAGCACGATCATAATGGTTGCCAATGGTCGCAAAATACCGCTTGCTAACCAATGTACAGACGCAATAACACCACGTCCTAGCACAGCCCCCAAGCGAGACGGTGTCGAAGTGCTATTGTTGTGTAGCAAATGACTGGACGCCGCTGGCACCAAGGTAATGGCAACGATCATCGACATCAGAATTGAGGCTGCAATGGCAATTGCAATATCGGAGTAAAGTTGTCCGGCTTCTTCCTCAATAAAAATGATGGGTAAGAAGACACAAACGGTGGTCAGAGTAGCCGCCAACACAGCTGGCCAAACTTCACGCACACCATCCAAAGCCGCTTGTAAGCGTTGTTTGCCCATATTCAGATGGCGATAGATATTTTCCAGGACCACAATATTGTTGTCCAGAGTCATCCCAATTGCGAAAGCAACGCCTGCGAGAGAAATGACATTGATTGTTCGTCCGCTGAGCAAAAATCCCAGGAAGGCCGCCAGGGCGCAAATGGGAATGCCGATAGCGCCAATCAGTGTTGCAGGTATCGAACGTAAAAACAGGAACAATACGCCCAGCGCCAGCAAGGCACCAATCGCTAAATTGCGCTGCACCACATAGATCGCATCAGTCACATAGACCACATCATCGGCGGTGCGTACTAGCTGGAGTCCTTTGTTTTTCAAGAGGCCCTGATTGAGTGCTTCCACCGTTGCCAGCATATCTCGCTTGATCTCAATAACATTGCTGCCAATCTGACGACTAACTGAGAAAGAAATGATGGGTTTGCCTTCAGAGTAGGCGTAGTTGCGGATTTCTGCAAAGCCGAGCTCAGCATAGCCCAAATCCTTTAAGCGGATGAAAGCCCCATCGCGTTCAGCAATGACCAGATTTTCTAGCGCTTCAACACTTTCAAAACGGCCAATAGTGCGCAACAAATAGCGGCGTTTACCACTGTCCAAATCACCACCTGAAACATCACGGTTTCTGTCACGAATGGCTGTGCGTAAATCCATCAACCGGATTCCACGCTCAGCCAATTTGGCGGGATCCACATAAATTTTGATTTGACGATTAGCCCCGCCATACATTCTAATACTGGACACCCCTGCAACCCGTTCCATCGGTGTTTGTACATATTCTTCAGCCCAATCGCGCAGTTTGAAGAGATCTTCTTCAGTAAAATCACCGCTCATCGGCATCAACCGAAAATACATAAAGGAGTTAGACGAAAACGCTTCCGCTTTGATGCTGGGCTGATCCACATTTTCTGGATAGCCTGGCACCTGCGATAAAGCATTATTAACATCAAGCAACGCCTCTTCAACCTCAATAGAAAAGGGAAACTCTAGCTCAATCACAGCAGAACCGGTGCTCGCAGTTGATACCATGCGTTCCAAGCCTGGAATGCGGCGCAAATAGCGCTCTTGTTCGATCAGAATTTCTTTTTCCACATCCTGGGGTGAAGCGCCAGGCCAAATAGTGCGAATAGAAATTACCCGAGCATCCAAATCGGGAATCATTTGCACCGGGATATTGAAAATTGACAGGATTCCGAACAAAGTCAGAATCAGGATGATAACAGTGAGTATGACCGGACGGTTTATAATAAATTTTAACATAGAGTTTTATCAACATTGCAAAGTTTCCAAACATTCAGTCAAATAAAACCCGAATAACGGAAAGCGATTACTTTTAATAATTGATGTTACGCACGGTTGTTCCAAACCCATGAATAACTACACGGATTACTTTTAAGAAGGGATAAGTCAAAATCACTTCTATTAATGGGGGGTTATCCTTTATTAACTGATGTTACGCACTCTCGTTACGCACTCTCGTTCCCAAGCTCCTGCTTGGATGTTACGCACTCTCGTTACGCACTCTCGTTCCCAAGCTCCTGCTTGGGAATGCCTGTGGCTTTGCTCTG
>CAYFOB010000517.1:0-3438 GCA_964344525.1 uncultured Thiomargarita sp. | reverse complement strand
GTAACATCAGTTAATAAAGGATAACCCCCATTAATGAAGTGATTTTGACTTATCCTTTATTAACTGATGTTACGCAGCCTCGTTCACAAGCGGCAAAGCGCTGCTTTGCACTCCAAAGAATTTAACGTTTTTTTTTTCGTTCCAAGCAGCGCTTTGTCAGTGTGGGAATAAAAGTGCGTAACATCAGTTATTAAAAGTAATCCTTGTAGTTAGTTGTGGTTTTGGAACAAGAGTGCGTAACATCAGTTATGATGATTTAACCATTTGGCAAAAATCATTGGTTCAGACTTTTGGAATAGAAATCAAGGGAAATAAAGGAATATATGAATACTCACATTTCTTTACTCGCCGCAATTAACTTGCCTTCCAATCTCAATATCTCATCAAATAATGTTAAGATATGTTGGTTTGGATAAGCCAATTCTTGTATCGGTTAAAAGATTTATGTCTACCTACTTAGCAGCGCCCGAAACCCCCGCTTCATCAAAAGAGGCCATCTCATTCAAAAAATTGACTGCAGCTTGAATGATTGGAAATGCCATCGCAATGCCGGTGCCTTCTCCTAAGCACATGCCAAGATTGCACAAGGGGTGCGCCTTTAATTCATTTAATAGCTTTTGGTGCCCTTTTTCTTGGGATTGGTGCGTAAAAATGCAGTAATCCAACAGCTTTGGATAAAGTTTTTTCGCTACCAATAATGTGGATGTCGTAATAAATCCATCTACTAAAATCAACATGTTTAACTCGGCTGCTTGTAAATAAGCGCCTACCATCATCGCAATTTCATAGCCACCAAATGTGCTTAACACCGTTAAAGGTGTTTGAGTGATTTTTTGGTTGATAACGGCTTTTTGTAAAATGTTTAATTTATGTAAAATGCCATTCTCATCTAAACCGGTGCCTTTGCCCACACAGTCTTTAAGCGGTGTATTTGTTAGCAAATGCATTAAAACGGCAGCCGATGAGGTGTTACCAATCCCCATTTCGCCAAAGCCGATGGTATTACAACCTTCTGCATGAATTTGTGCGATAATATCAGCGCCTTTGTGAATGGCTTGTTGACATTCATTTTCAGTCATCGCTGCTTCATGGAGAAAATTTTTGGTACCAAAACCGATTTTGGCATCAATTAATTGGCGATGAGTGGCAAATTTGTAGTTGACACCGGCATCAACGATTTTTAAATGAATACCATGCTGCTTAGCAAACACGTTAATCGCTGCGCCGCCAGATAAAAAATTAAACACCATTTGGTGCGTTACATCTTGAGGGTAAGGGCTGACACCTTCAGCCGTAATGCCATGATCAGCGGCAAAAATCACAATGGTGGGTTTTTCAAGCGCTGGAGACAGGGTATTTTGTAGACAACCAATCTGCAAAGCCAACTTTTCTAATTGCCCTAATGCGCCTAATGGTTTAGTTTTATTGTCAATTTTGTGTTGTAGCTGGTTGGCTTTGTCTGTTGAAATGGGGCTAATGTTAAAATTTTTGATCATGATTTAAATCCAAATTTATGAAAAAAACAGAATTACTTTCTCCAGCTGGTACGCTGAAAAATATGCACTATGCTTTTGCCTACGGGGCGGATGCTGTCTATGCTGGGCAACCTCGTTACAGTCTACGAGTACGCGAGAATGATTTCAATAAACTGTCTAATTTAGAATTAGCTATTAAAAATGCTCATGATTTGAAGAAAAAATTTTATGTTGCTAGCAATATTTTACCTCATAATGCGAAATTAAAAACTTTTGTTGCTGATTTAACGCCTATTATTGAGATGCAACCTGATGCCTTGATTATGGCTGATCCTGGGTTAATTATGATGGTGCGCGAACGTTGGCCACATATGGATATTCATTTGTCAGTACAAGCCAATACGATGAATTATGCCACCGTTAAATTTTGGCAAAATTTTGGCTTAACTCGCATTATTTTGTCTCGTGAATTGTCATTAGAGGAAATCGCTGAAATTCGTCAACAGTGTCCAGATATAGCATTAGAAGTTTTTGTGCATGGTGCCTTATGTATCGCCTATTCGGGACGTTGTTTGCTTTCTGGCTATATGAATCATCGTGATGCTAATCAAGGAAGTTGCACTAATGCTTGTCGTTGGAATTATAAAATGTATCAAGCCAAAGTCTATTTATTAGAAGAAAAGGAGCGCCCCGGTGAGTACATGCCTATCTTTGAAGATGAACAGGGTACTTATATTATGAATTCAAAAGATTTACGTGCTGTACAGCATGTTAAGCAATTAATGGATATTGGGGTAGATTCTCTTAAAATTGAGGGGCGCACGAAGTCTCATTACTATGCAGCGCGAACAGCGCAAGTTTATCGCAAAGCCATTGATGATGCCGCAGCTGCTAAACCATTTGATATAAAATTGATGCATGATTTAGATCATTTAGCGAATCGGGGCTACACCGAAGGTTTTTACCGTCGTCATGTTCATGATGAGTATCAAAACTATGAATTTAATGCCTCAATTAGTCAACGTCAACAATTTGTTGGCGAAGTACGAGCGATTGAATCGGGGCTTTTGACGATTGATGTTAAAAATCGTTTTAGCCTTGGAGATGATTTAGAATTAATGAGTCCACAAGGCAATTTGCGTTTTACCTTAGAACATCTTGAAAATCAATACGGTGAGAATATACCCACTGCAAAAGGTTCGGGACATACGGTGCGTGTTCAAGCGCCTGTGCAAGAAAAGCTTGAGTATGGTTTGTTACTTAAAAATTTTTAGACTTGTCCCTAAATGAACTGTGATTTATGTTATGAGGATGCTTATTTCTGTTTAATGTAACCCATTGTCACAATCCTAATTATGGTATGGTGAGTACAACGAATAAACTTTCGTTGTTAAGCATTCGTTGTACTCAACTTACTTAAGTAGTGACTGGAGTATGAATTAACTGCGCAAAATCAGATTGTGAGAAGCCTAATTTTTGTCGTGTTGCACGTAACTTTTGAACTGCAACGCTTTGCTTGGGATGCATAACATCTGTTAATAATGCCGAATTTTCTCAGCCCATCCAATTCCATGCTTTTGACAAATTTTCAATGCCTTTTCACTAAACCCACCTAATGATAAAAAAGCAGGTAAAATCTTCTGATTTGGATAGCGCTTTTGATAAACTTCTACCTTTTCCTGAAAATCCTCAACGATTAAAGGAGTCGTTTGTTCTTGAGTTTTCTTGACTTCAACCAAAACAACGCGCCCACAATTTGATTGTGCAACCACATCAATTTCCATCACTTTGCCATCTGGGCGCTGAATATAAACGCGTTCTTTGACATCAATCAGATTCAAGCGAGTTGTATCTGAAACCTCATCGAAAAATTCGGACAAAGCCAATCGTTTTTTGGTTCTAAAAGCCGTGGCTAACAAATATTCCGCCATTTTTCCTGACAGGCGATTAAGTTGTCCTTGTA
>CAYFOB010000516.1:0-3448 GCA_964344525.1 uncultured Thiomargarita sp. | reverse complement strand
AGCGTTTGAGAACAAAGGTGCGTAACATCAGTTATTAATAATCGCTTTCCGTTATTAGCAAGATGAAAGAACAGGCTCTTAGAAATTTTCTTTCCAAATGCCATATGCCAAAACTTTCCGTTATTCGTGGGTTTGAGAAAGAGGTTGCGTAACATCACTTATTAAAAAATTTGTTCATATTCGCCTTCACAGAATTCTTGAGTGTCTGTTTTCAAAACAAACCTTTTTTCTTGTTGGTTAATGGTTACTTCAACATCTACATCGGTTTCAATAATGCATGGGGTTTTAAAGACGATATTTCGTAAGGTTTTTACGGGTTGGTTGAGTGTTTTTTGTACAGCATAAAGTCCAAATTCAATCATGCAGGCGCCCGGTAGCATCGGTTTGCCAGTAATAATATGGTTACGAATAATTGCGTCTTGGGTAGATAATGTTCGTTGGTAGTGCCATTGTTGATCAGCTGTGGCTATTTTGGCTGCCAGTTCTGGATTATCGCTGCTAAGAATTTTTATCATGCTTTCTTTAGGAATTACTCCTTTTATCATTTGGTCCAGTAAATTCTCCCATTTTTGCTCTGTGAGCTGCATGCGTTTGACAAATCCAGGTTTGTCTTCTTTGCTTAGCCAAAAGGATATTCGTTCAAAGCCATAGGTAGGTAAAGGCACTTTGTTAAAAGTACCTTCTGGAAATAGGATCTCCCATTTTATATCAACGCCATCTAACCATAATTGAAGTAAAGTTTCTTGAAATGAAGTATTTGTTGCTTTTTTTTCTAATGTGAGGTAGCTTAGATTTTGAAATTTTTTATTTATGTTCTCAATCTCTATTGCGGCTTTAATCCATTCAGGCACATGATCTATAATTTTGGTATTTTGATTATGTTTTTTGAGCAATTCGTAAGGTTTTTTGAGATTAAGGTATTCTTGTCGTTTAGTCAAGAGTGCTGCCAGTTCAATTCGTGAGTTTTCACCGATAAAAAGTTTGATGACAATTTCTTTGGGCATGACACCATCGGTAATTAAATCTAATAATTCATGAAATTTTTGTTCGGCTATTCGTTCTGGACGGGTTAAGTCCCATTTTTGGTTCAATTGATGCAGGGCGCTTGTAATAATGAGCATTAAAAGTACATTATTGTCACTATTCTCAAGCATTGAATCCAGATTTTTGTCTGAATGTTGACGTAAAATTAAGTCCCATTCTTCTAAATATTTTTTGAAGGTAAATTGGCTTTCTTTGAGTAACCGCGCTTTTTCCACAAAGTAATGTACATCTGTCGTTGCAATATTTAAGCCATCAACGAGATCATTTAAATAGTTTGCATCAAATTGAAAAGGTAAAAGCGTGTTATGGCTCACAGGATCATAAAATGGTAAATGGGGACGCGCTAATTTAATTTTTTCTACGTTTTTTTGATCAGCAAGGATAGCTAAAGTGTCTTCCAGTGTCATCATGCCACTGATTGTGAGCGCTAACCATAAGCCGTTTTTTTCACAAGTAATCAGTTTGGGGGTAAAACCTAATTCTATCAAGGCAGAGAGATAGGCATAGTTTACCATAAAGGAGTTAAGTGGTTGTGATCTATTTTTAATGTTTAGGGCTTGTTGAACAATATCTAAATGTTTTTTAACTAAGGGCTCATCCTCAAAATTTTCCCACATTAATTCACCGATATGCAAACACCATTCTTGGTTGCTGGGTTTGGTTTTTGAGGTAATGTCTTTTTGTAACAGGGTTTTTAGTTCATCTTTGTTTTTAATATAAGCCCCGTAACGATAAGGAAACTGCTCACGCCCAGTCATTAAAGTGGCACATATATCAGTCAAAGGATATTTAGCATATTCTTCACTTTTTACAAAAGTTTGGAAGGAAGAAAGTGTGTTTTTTAAAGCGTTAGGAAATTTGGCAGAAATAATAAATAAATAATCTTCTCTGGTTTTGTCAGAACTTAAAGGTGAATAAGATTCTAAAAGCGCATGGGAATTAACGCCTCCAAAACCAAACGAACTGACACTGGCGTGTAAGGGATTGTGCCAGTCAGATAAATTTGTGGCCACTTGAAATGGCGAGTCTGCAAAATTAATGACTGGATTTAAAGTTTTAATATTTAAGCTTGGCGGAATTTGTTGATGGTGCATCATCAATAACACTTTGATGACACCGGCAACTCCGGCTGCGGCTTCTAAATGACCAATATTGGTTTTGACTGAGCCAATTTTACAAAAGTGACGCTCTGAGGTATATTCTCTAAAAGCGCGTGTTAGGGCTTCAACTTCAATAGGATCTCCTAGTGATGTACCCGTGCCATGTGCTTCGACATAGGTGACTGTTGAGGGAGTGATTTGGGCATCTTGATAGGCAGCAAGAATCACATTTCGTTGGGCTTCCACACGGGGGGCTGTAATAGAGAGTGTTTGTCCACCATGATTCACAGCTGAGCCTTTGATAAGGCCATAAATATGATGGCGAGCGTGGACGGCTTTTTCTAGCGGTTGCAATAGGAGTACACCCACACCTTCACCGGGGACATAGCCGTTGGCGTCTTTGTCAAAGGTTTTGCATTGTCCATCAGGGCTGAGCATTCGCGATTTGGAAAAAGAGATATATTTCCACGGTTGAATATCTAAGCTCACGCCTGCCGCAATGGCATAATCACTTTCACCGGATTGCAGTGTAACTTTGGCGTGATGTAGTGCTACCAGTGATGAGGCGCAGGCTGCATCAATGGAAATGCTTTCTCCTTGAAAGCCAAATGTGTGTGAAAGGCGATTGGCTAAAATGCATTCGTAATTACCTAATGCTGCATAACTATCAATCACGACATCTGTGGCGCAAGCTTCTTGATAATAATCAAGCGCCATGACTCCAACATATACAGAGGTTTTTTTATTTTGGAGCGTTTTAAGAGAAATCCCCGAGTCCTCAATACAATGCCAAGTTTCTTCCAGCAATAGGCGTTGCTGTGGATCCATATTTTTGGCTTCGCGTGGTGAAATATTGAAAAAGCGATTATCAAATTGGTCAATATTCTCAAGCAAACCACACCATTTACTGATGCTTTTGTTAGGTTCATCAATAATGGGAGAATAAAATTGGTCAAGCGCCCAACGTTGTGGCGGAATTTCCTGAATGGAATTAATGCCTTGCACCAAATTATTCCAAAATTCATGGTAATTTGTTGCGCCTGGAAAACGGCATGCCACACCAATAATTGCGATGTCTTTTGTTTTCATTATTTTTAATGGATTTTAAGGATCAGCAATAATTTAATTAAATTAATTTTAATGGATTTTAAGGATCAGCAATAATTTAATTAAATTAATTTAAATTGAGACACACACAAACATAATACCGATGTGTGGTTCTAGTTGGCTGATGAATGGTTGTTATGGTAAAGCAAATTTTGTACCACAAAATTTGAACTGTGATTTATGTGATTGGTCTGATT
>CAYFOB010000515.1:3248-3461 GCA_964344525.1 uncultured Thiomargarita sp. | reverse complement strand
TGGTAGTATGGCTAAGATTACGTTATTACAAATATTGATTAAAAATTCTGCTTTCTTGCATATATTGCACTTTACTAAGGGGTTGCAAATCTTTGAAACAAAACAACCAACCTTGGCTGGCGCTGATTTTGCCGGATTGGTAAAAATGTTGAGTGCTGAATACAGTCATGTGCAGGCTAAAACCATTGATATAGATAATCAGGTGGACAACCT
>CAYFOB010000515.1:1304-3152 GCA_964344525.1 uncultured Thiomargarita sp. | reverse complement strand
TGTCATAAACCCTGATAAGGTGATTGTTATTACTGGCGGAACGCGTGGAATTGGGTCTGCAGTAGCAACTTATTTAGTTGAAAAAGGGGTTCGTAAACTTGTATTAATGGGCGTTCAGACTTTACCAAAACGAGAAAAATGGGAAACGTTGCAAAAAGATATAACCACTTCTCCTTCTGTTGTCAACAAAATAAAAAGAGTCATGGCTTTAGAGAAAAAAGGAGCCAAAATAGTTCTGTACACAGGTGCACTCACTCAACCTACTCCCTTGCGTGAATTTTTTGCCCATATAAGGCAAAGCTTGGGTAAAATTGGAGGTGTCTTTCATTGTGCAGGTTTGCTCGCTGACCAAACCCCTGCTTTTATTAATAAAGAGCCCGAAGAAATGCAAAATGTTTTTGAGCCAAAAATAGCAGGTTTAGAGGTTTTGCATGACATTTTTGTGGAGGACTCTCTTGACTTTTTTGTCTTATTTTCATCAATTTCTGCGCTTATTCCTAGATTAGCAATCAGTGTAAGTGACTACGCAACTGCTAATGCTTTTATGGATTATTTTGCCACCTATCAAGTTAGCCAAGGAAATATTTATTACAAATCAATCCAATGGTCCAGTTGGAAAGAAATTGGGATGGGAGAAGTGAATAGTCCCCTGTATAGTCAATTGGGATTTCATTCTCATGGAACCAAAGATGGGCTTGTTTTGTTAGAAGGCGTTATGGGCTTTAAAAATAAAACGATCCTTATGCCTTGCTTGGTTGATCGTGCAAAATTTTTGGCAGAACAATTACTTTGGGTTAATCCAGCGCCAAAACAACCAAGCATAAGCAGATTGGCACATTCTGTCAGCGTTTGTGAAAATACGAAAACACTACAATGGCTACAAGAACTTTTTGCAAGAGAACTTCAAATACCAAAAAACGAATTAGATCCTGATACTTCATTTAGTCATTTTGGTGTTGATTCAATTTTATTAGCTGAACTTGTCAAAAAAATAGAAAAGAGGCTTGGCAAAAATATAGCACCCTCTATTATTTTAGAATATCCAACGCTCAATAAACTGACTCAATATATCAATCAATCATTTAATGAAACAATAGCTGCAAAACAAGAATCAATAAATGTCAAGTTGAAAAAATCATTTGAATCAATTCAAACAAAAAATCATATAGCAATTATAGGATTAGCTTGCCATTTTCCTGAAGCCAAAGATAAAAACCAATATTGGGAAAATTTAGTTTCTGGAAAAAATAGTATTGTTGAAGTTCCTCCTTCACGTTGGGATATCAATTGTTGGTATAAGGCAACACCAGAATCTGGAAAAAGTATTAGTAAATGGGGTGGATTTCTTGAAGGTATTGAAAATTTTGATCCAGATTATTTTAACATTAATAAAGAAAATGCACCTTATATTGATCCGTTAGTACGGCAATTTCTAGAAATTAGCACTCAATGCTTTAGAGATGCTGGTTACAAACAAGAAGAATTTGTGGGGCGTAAAGTTGGTGTATTTGTTGGATCACGAGTAGCAAATTTTGCCGAACGGATCGCCCCACCCTCGAAAAATAGCCTTGTGGGTACTGGACAAAATTTTATAGCCGCTCATATTTCTCATTTTTTTAATTTAAAGGGACCCAGTTTGGTAGTGGATACAGCCTGTTCTTCCTCATTGGTGAGTGTTCACTTGGCTTGCCAAAGTCTGATATCAAAAGAATCTGAATTAGCTTTAGCAGGTGGCGTTGATATATTGTTAGATGAAAAACCTTATTTGGTTTTAAGCGAAGCGCTCTCTCCAAATGGTCAATGTTATACATTTGATGAAAAGGCCAATGGTTTTGTCCTAGGAGAAGG
>CAYFOB010000515.1:649-1186 GCA_964344525.1 uncultured Thiomargarita sp. | reverse complement strand
TCAAGAAGCTTTGAAAAAAGGGGGGATTAACGCAAATTCAATCAGTTATGTGGAAACACATGGTACCGCAACAATGATTGGCGATCCTATCGAACTTAACGTTTTAACGAAAGTGTTTCGACAAACCACCCAAGAACAAGGTTTTTGTGGAGTCGGTTGTGTAAAAACCAACATAGGGCATCTATTAAGCGCAGCAGGCATTGCGAGTTTGATTAAAGTTGCCTTATCAGTTCAGCATAAACAACTGCCTCCAACTTTAAATTGTGAAACGCCCAACCCCCGTTTGGAATTTTCTGATTCGCCATTTTACCCTAATACATTTTTAAGAAAATGGAAACAGAGAGAAGGAATACGACGCGCTGGCATCAATTCTTTTGGATTTGGTGGAACTAATGCCCATATTATTATCACTGAATGTGATACACAATTACTTGAAAACTATCAACCACGTAGAATTCCGCTTTCGCCCATAGTCTTTAACAGAAAACGTTACTGGGTTGATAAAAAAGTAGCCTCAGAAATCAAACCGCTTGGTAA
>CAYFOB010000515.1:323-604 GCA_964344525.1 uncultured Thiomargarita sp. | reverse complement strand
CAGAAAGTAAGCAAGCATTATTAGAAATGGTAATTGAAAGAATCAAAAAATAGGACAATTCATAATGAATATTCACAATGAACAGATTCGACTGACCACAATTCTCAAACACACTGATGTGATTTTACGAGATCACCAGGTTCATCAAGTTCGTGTCATGCCTGGCATGACTTTTGTCGATTTGATTTTCCGAGGCTTAAAGAAAGAAGGTTTTCCTATTCAAAAAATGGAATTGCGTCGCCTGATTTTCAAAGAACCTGTTACAACAAATGACAGTTATG
>CAYFOB010000515.1:0-280 GCA_964344525.1 uncultured Thiomargarita sp. | reverse complement strand
TCACTTTAGAAAAAGTGAATGATTTTTGGAAGGTGACGGCTATGACCCAAAAAATTAAAAATGGTCAGGTACTCAGCTCAGAATGGGATGAAAATTTTGAGTGTGAACTTCATCACACTGAACTACCTTTATCTAATAAACTAGATATTCCTCGTTTAAAACATGACGCACATCAACAAGTGGATATGGATCAGGTTTATGCATCAACCAGAAAGGGGGGGCTTTATCATTACGAATTTATAAAAGGTTTAGGGCATATCTATATCGGAGAAAACTATTT
>CAYFOB010000514.1:0-3474 GCA_964344525.1 uncultured Thiomargarita sp. | reverse complement strand
ACTTTTTAAAAAAGGGCTTAAAATTCCATTTGATAAGCCAGAAAAAGGCATTAAGTCTTTACAAAGTCAATTAAAAAAATTAGCACGTGTTCGTGAACTGAAAACCCTTGAAAGCGCTTTTGGTAGCACTTTGCTTGTGGATGTTGTGGTAGAAATTTTGACTCAAGTGCCTTCTTGTCAGGAAGAGAGCAATTGTTTAGAGTTTTACGATTATAACGATAATCCAGTGTGGTATCGCCAAAATGGATCCTATCGTTTTTCAGAAATGAGTGGTAAGACTTTTCAAAAAGATGATATTCTCCGTTTTAGTTTGCACAACAAATCTGAGCAAGATTTTTATACTTATTTGATTAATATCACACCTGAGGATGTTATCAATATCGTTTTTCCCCATTCTTGGGAATCTGCACGTCTCAAAAGCGGTGAAACAAGGGAAGTGCTTAATGTTTTAAGTTTGGAAGAAATTGGAGAAGAAACCTTGAAATTGATCATAACTCATCAAATGATTGATATCTCATTATTGGAACAAGAGCCATTCACACGTTCGGCATTTAATCCTTTAGAAAGATTATTAGCGAATGCCGCGCATGGGTGGTTGCAGGGGAAAAGATCAACAACGCTTGGGTTTGATGAATGGGCGACTGGGCAAGTGATTTTTAAGGTTGATTTTTGAATAATCCTTGTCGTTATTCCAGTCACTTCAATGTTTGAATTTGAACCAAATGTTTCACAAACCATAAATAACTACAAGGATTACTTTTAAGAAGGGATAAGTAAAAACCTTATAAGAGCCTGTTTGAAATCTTTTTGAAGCAAAAAAATAGCTAAAAGTATTGTTTTTACTAAAATTATAGGTAGTCCTAAAATGTGGGTGATGAGAATTTATGTGGCCAAGGTAGCATTGTAGTGGTGAATGAAATACCAAATAGCTCCGATATGGTTGGAGAGTTTTTTGGAAAAAGACAAGGTTTTTCTAACTAAACGAGAAATACGCGGTCTTAATGTACAATTGAACCGTTCTATATGGTTAGTTTGCCCAATTTCCTTGCCAACCGCTTTATGACGAGTGGTTGGAAAAATCAACTCATAGGCTTCCCAAAAATCGGTCTAACTCACTGCACATTGGCGATAAACTCAGGGCAATGAATCCCATAACAATTGCACCCACATTTTAGTACCACCCTTATTTTTTATTATACCATATCACTCAGATTTCAGGACTACCCGATAAATTACTATTAGAACGACTCTCCTTCGCCGGGATTGTGCGTGTCACCGGCGTATCTGAACCTTGGTTACAAAAGTATGTCAATAATAAATATAATTTATCACCCACATTTTAGGACTGCCGATTCAAGTTATGCTTCGTCATTTGGCACCGGGGTAACTTTTCACACACCTCTTATATTTCAATGCTTGTTCTAATTTGTTTTCAATTTGTGTTACCCATAACATTGGATTTTTTACATCTTCAGGACTTCCAAAAGCTGGAATAATTATATATTGCGATTCCAAAGCATATTGTTGGGCAATTTCTTTATGATATTCACTATCGTCAATTAGAAAATCAATTTCTAATTGACGAACATCCTTCCAGCTACTGGGAATTTCATCCCATGAATATGTTTCTCTAAAATATTTTTTTAATCCAAAAGACAAAACTTTGTTTAAATAACTTCGATTACTGACAGACCATAATACAAGATAATGCTCATTTTGAATTTTTTCCAAAAGTTTTATACAACCATCTCTTAATAAAAAATCAACAATAGAAGTTGAGTTCGTTATTGCCACTCCTAAAGTTTCATCTAAGTCAAAAGCAATTCTTAGCATTATTGTATCCTTTTAGAAGTTAATGAGCGATAAATCTATTCGTCTGAAAAACGGATATTTTAACCTTGTTTGAAACTAATAAAAAAGGTCATGAGTAAACAATTTGCTCATGTGGGTAAATAGGTAAAAACCTTTTGGACAGGCTTGCAAACATTGCCTACAGAAAACTATTTTACCTAATTTCTCCACATGAGCAAAATAATTTTATTTGCTGATGTTATAGCATTTTCCGATTGAATAAAGTACAATTATAAACAATGTTGAAAACAATTTTTGGCATCTAAAGGAGTAATACTGTCTAAAGCATTTGCTAGAGCTTGATATAGCGTTTCCCGATTGGTTAAAGTACAAAATTAGCACGAGTACAACAGATTACGTGGATAAACGGATTAATCTTGAAACTAATCCGTTTATCCACGTAATCCGTTGTACTCTAATCAATTGGGAAACGCTATAGCACGATTGGTGCTTTAGGAATTGATGGCTTATTAACCGCCTTTTGTTATGAAGGTACCTTAACAGCCTTTTTGTTTGCATTTTTCGTCAAAGAATTCTTGGTTCCTGTGTTAAAGCCTTCTAATGTCGTAATTCTTGATAATGCTAAAAGTCATTATGACGAAGGGGCAATTGCAATGATTGAGGCAACCGGTGCTGGTGTTGTATTTCTTCCCCCCATATTCTCCTGAATTAAATCCAATTGAACACCTTTGGGCTAAGATCAAAAGTTTTCTAAAGAAAACCGTTATTTCAGTGACTTCGGAACTTTATCAGGCTATAGCTGATGCATTAAAAACCTCATCTTTTACAGTCGCTACAAAAGGAGCGTAGCCTCTTGCGAGATTACCAGCCACATCAATTGTAATTGCTTTTATGGTGTATGCACCAGATTTCGCCAAGGTAAACGCGGCTTGCCCACTCTCATCTAAAGGCAATGCAACATCATTAATAGTCACCGCTAACGAGCTAAGCGCATTGTTATCTTGAGCCGTCACCCGAACAGGCTCTAAGAATAACAAAATTTTTCTAATGCTTCACTAGTAGTTAATGTTGCTTGCTCAGCTCCAAAATCTGAAATCCAGTATTTCCTTTTGACAGAAATAGCCTTTTTTACAGCCTTTTCAAATCCATCCATTTTTGAGGCTATAAATTTCTCTGGCAAATTGTTAGGCACTTCATCAACAATTTCTATTTCTGTATCCAGAGAAAAACTTTGGGCCATTTTTTTTATAAAATCTATAAATATTTCATCTATGGATATTGGATGACAAAGAGCAAATCTACATGAAATTTGAGAGGCTATAAAACTTTCTTCAACTTTTATTTCGATAATATGAGAATTTTTTCTATATTGAAAATATTGTTCATTAGCCAATGTAAAAGATGAATTATTAAGCACACCAGAAATAGAATTAATAATATTAATGATATTATTTAAAGGTATTTGAGTTTTCAAAATGATTTGGAAACTTTCACAACCCATTATAACTCCCCTAAAAATGCCTAAGTAAACGCTATAATTAACAAAATTTCATAAGAGCGTGTTTTAAAAGTCAGTAAAATCATTACTACTTCTTGGGGACTACCCGAATTTGGTAGTGCCCAATAAGTAGTGATGGTGCATTTTGCTTGTTTTGTCAAAAG
>CAYFOB010000513.1:0-3480 GCA_964344525.1 uncultured Thiomargarita sp. | reverse complement strand
TTTCTGAAAAGGTAAAGAGTCTTCTCTCATTTTTTTCCAAAACAGCCTCTTAAAATTTTCTCCCAATGCATTAGTTAACGGCTTTTCATGAATGATTGTGGATTGATAAAGTTGTTTATATTGTTCATCTGTCAAATTGTGACAAAGTCCCTGTGGGATATCTATACCCTGTTTTTCAACCATGCCCCAAAATTCTTGATATTCCATCGGGTAAAATTCTTCCATTGCCCGCATGGTAATACAGTTTGCTACACAATGATGGATGCCAAGTACAACGCTAAGTCCTGCAGAAAATGGATGTATCACTCCAACATAACTATTAGCAATAGCACATCCCCCCAGATAAGAAGCCACCATTAACTTAGCACGATTTTCATCAGCTTTCATCTCATCACTTAAAAACACCTCTCTACATAAATTAATGGTTTGGTTAGAAAAAGCATCTCCTACCGCATTACGATAACTGCCATTTAGCGATTCCACACAGTGAATGTAGGCATCCATACCTGTATAAAAATATTGATTGTTGGGTACAGTTTTGGTTAAATTTGGATCAAGTATAAGCTGATCATAAACTGTGTAATCGCTGTTCATTCCCAATTTTAACCCGGTTTTAGTATTAGTCATTACACAAGTGCGCGTTGCTTCGGCTCCTGTGCCGGAAATGGTGGGAATAGCAATCTTATAAACAGCAGGCACTTTAACCAAATCCCAACCTTGATAATCCTCTGCCTTGCCACCGTTAGTCAGTAAGTTAGCAATCGCCTTAGCAGTATCCATCGTAATACCTCCGCCCATTCCAATAATGGCAGAAGGCTTGTCTTTTTTCTGGGTTATTAAATCATTTTTTAATTTATTAATATAGTTTGTTGTGGGTTCATCGACTGTGTTGACAAAAATTGTGACATCATTTGTTTCAATTGGTAGCGTTTTTATCGTTTCCTGATTTTGTTGGAAATATTGATCGATAAAATAAACGGCATAACCAGATTGTTCTGCCAATAGATCACTCAAGGTATTGAGCGTACCCATACCGTAAGTGTAACGCAAAACATTTTTTGAATTCTTTATGCCAGTATTCAGTATTTTAGACATTTTGATTAATTAATAACGAATAGTCCAGAATCTAACTTGTTTTCTACTTTCCTGTTTAGCACTGTTTTATATATTAGGATTGTTGCGAAATAAAATTTGAACTGTGATTTATGTGATTTAAGGTTTTTCTGAATATTCTAATCCCCCTTTGAAATTAAAAAATCAGTTGCGCCAGTCAAAATAAATTGATCAGTTTCATAGATTATTTTTTCTTCATAAAAATCTCTGATTTCTTTATCTATATTCGACATTCCGCACATAAATTATGCGCTTATTTAGGTGATTTTTTAGAAAAAATATACCATCAAAAGGTGCTAGAAATACTATTTTTTGAAAAAATAGTATTTCTTTTGATTAAAAAGCAGGTAATTCTGATTGGTTCGTGTTTGGGAGATTCTCACTTCAAAGATTTTTTTGCCATGTATGGATGCGCTGGATTAACAATTAATTTTTGTTGTTTTGGATCAATCAGTACATCCATATCTTCCATAGGAATAGCGCCAAGCAGTGTTTCGGTAGCATTAGGCAGCACAGCTGCATCTACTGTTGTGCGCCGGTTTTCAAAACGAACCTCTACTGGTCCAACAATTTCTACTTTCTTTAATGAACCATCCGCAAGTTCAGCTTCCTGAATCTCCAATATTTCAAGCCCGAGCTGTATTTTGAGTTCTTCATTAATGGACAACATATACGCCCCTGTGTCTACCAAGGCTTTTACCTTCATTTTTTTAATTTGGTTGTCTGGCAACATACCTTTTTTATGTGCCAACATATCAAAACTATTAATCAATTCAATTTCAGCGTAAATTAGACCCATTGTATCCCCTTAACTTAATTAATCCCAACAATTCATCACGGGACATACCAACGATCCAAGGCATTACAAATATCCCAATCACAATTAACAAAACATATATCATGCCAGATATTATCACCAAGCCCAAAAAATGAATATCTAACAAACTGACCACCAAATGGTATGCGCTCCAACCGGCGAATAATGCTAATAAAAGGGCGACAATTTGATAAGCCCAATCAAATTTCCAATCATTAACACGCGCAATCCACCACGCCATGGCATTAACTTGTACAAATTGCATGATAACCATCTTTAAGGCAAGCCCTGCTGATCCTAATCCCAACCCCGGAATAGGAGCATCCTCTGTTGCTAACATAAAATAAGTCACAACAATACTACTTAACATAAAAATGATACCAATAGTCACTTGTGCTCTTATCTGATGAGTCGCATAAAACATGGTTCCATTAATTTGCCCTAAAGACTGATGAATCGGATACAAAAACATGATAGCCATTACCATTGTACCACCCAAATAGGCGGCACCTAATGTTAATTGAATGATTTCTGTTGTCCAGGGAATCAAAAAACCACTTAATATAGCGCCTACCATGTAAAGCATACGAGATACTTTTCGATAGAGCATTGCCATGCGCTCCTTATTGTCTTGGTGGTGAGCTTCAGCAATTTCTTTCCAGAAAATGCGCAACATAGAGGTTGTGGCAATGAGACTAACGCTGGCAAACTGGGCACTTATACCATAATAAGCTTGTTGCACTGAACCTCCATAGTGTTGCAGCAACCAACGATCTGCGAATTCATAAGCAAAACTAATCCACGCATAAGGTATCAAGGGCAAACAATAATGTTTATATTCGCTTAAAACGTTAAATAGCCGTGTTGATGATTTTTTTTCAAATTCTATAGGCAATATTTTATAGGCAACAGTGATCGCGATAAAAAATTCTAGAAAAATGATTATAAATAAAATATAAATATTGAGTATTTCAAACCACCAATACAACCCCACAATCATACAATGTACAACAGCGACGGTAATATTGATAGCTTGTATGCGGTGCGTTAGACGTTGTGACTCGCCAATTTGCACTGCCATTTGCCATGCTTGATGTTGAAAAAAAACGGCTGCAAAAGCGAGTAGGATGAGAATACGTTCTTCACCTTTCCAAATTAAATCAACCCAACTAATCGGAAACAATACCGCTATGACAAAAAATGGTATAACAAATTGAAGTGTTAACCAAGCAATATAATACCAAAAAAACGGTTTACTTCTTGGAAGTTGCGAGATAAATGTAAAAAACGCGCTGGAGCTGCCCATATCCAACAATTGGCGCACTGCCATAAAAGAGCCTAATAAAAATGTAAAACGTCCATAATCTTCTGGACCTAACCCACGCGCAATCAATAATCCTGTTGCAAAAGTCAACAAGGCGCGTAGTACATTTGCTATTACAGTGACGGCAAAACGTGAACGTATGCTGGATTTATGCATCAGTGACAGACTTCAATTCATTTTTCGGTAGTCCCCAACCAAGAAGTAGTGATATTAGATTTTCAAGTCA
>CAYFOB010000512.1:0-3483 GCA_964344525.1 uncultured Thiomargarita sp. | reverse complement strand
GTCCTAAGTTTTTAGGGATTAAGTCATCAATATTGCTCATAGTTTATCCATTTTTGAAAGTTAAAACCAGATATGGCAGGTATGGTTTTTATTTTCGGACAAGTCTTATGTAACATCATTCGTTATAGCGTTTTCCGTTTGTGTCAAATACGCTTTGACAATGAGTACAACTAATGTATGACAACGAATAAAAGACCATTTTTTTATTCGTTGTCATACATTAGTTGTACTTCTCTTTTGTATTTCACACAATAGGTAAACGCTATAAATTGTTTTTTGTTCCAAGCAGCGCTTTGCCAGTGTGGGAACAAAAGTGGGTAACACCTTGGAGCCAACACGCTACTTCATGTTTAGAATCTAGAGTACATGCTGCACACCAGTGAAGGTGCGTAGGACGCACCCTACTTTTAATTACATTATAATACAAAACGTCGTTCTATGCGTCACCTTATCTAGCAACTGATAATGCTCTCAGTAAACCAAGATCAGCATTTGAACCACTTCTAAAATTTGCGATTTGGGCACTACTGAGATTTAAATGCTGATAAAATATGACGATAAAAATTAGTTATGGCTCAAAAATTGATGTTCCTTATATTACTGATGTTACGCACTTTCGTTCCAAGCCGTTCCGCAAAGGTTTTTGGAGTGCAAAGCAGCGCTTTGCGTGTTTTTTTTTGGAGTGCAAAGCGCTGCTTTGCACTCCAAAAAAAACGCGCGCGAAGTTAAGCTTGGAACAAGAGTGCGTAACATCAGTTATATTATTTTAATCTTGACATTTATTTTAACCAATCTGAACAAGGTCAAATCATTTTAATAGCTGTTTATAAAAAGTCTGAGCAAGAAAATATTTCCTTCAGTGAAATTCATGAGGCTAATAATGGACATTGAAAAAATCGCAGAGGCAATCGAAATTGATGCAGGTGAACCGTTATCTGATATACGAAAATCCTTGCAAGAAATGGTAGATGGTAAAGCCGCAAGGGTACATACACCTGAACAATTAAAGTTACGGGCAACGCGAAAAAAATTAGGATTATCACAATCAGATTTTGCACGGTTAATTCGCACTCCTGTCGCTACATTATATGATTGGGAGCAAGGAGATTTCGATCCGCCTGGAAGTTTAATGTGTTTGGTAGAAATTGCTGACAAACGTCCAGATGTTCTTCGAGAGGTATTAATGTAACGCGATGTGCAACTTTTATTGTCTGAACCTTGATTTCAAGGATTTTCAGGATTTTTTTTCAGAGAGATTTTATTCTTACAATCAAAGTTCAGACAATAAAATTCCTGATTGTAACGGATTTTGGGGAGGCTAAATAATCGTGTTATAATAATAAACATTAATTAACTAAATTTTAGAAAGTATCTATAAAAAAAATTTATGGTCATAAAATGAACAAAAAAATATCAAAAAAGTCATATTCTCAGTTTAAATATCAAAATAGGATTATTTGTTTGCCCTTTGATCAAAAAACTTACAATGTAATCGTCAAAGATGCTAAGAAATTCAGGGCACTTGTTGATAAATTTATAGAACAATTTCCACAATTATTTCCCCCTGAAATAACCCAAGGTTATCAGTTGAAAGATGTTCGTGAGCCGAAAAAATTACCAGTACCCATTCGCCGTATTTTAGTTAAGGATACCAACATCAGCTACACAATTCGTCCATCTTTTGTCATGCCTTACTTGACCACAATGACTGAAGATGCTGAGCGGGTATTATTTCTGCGAAAATATAATGTTCCATTTCATGCCTTAAGCTATGTTTTTGGAGGAAATGCTATGAAATGGTTTAGAATTTCCCAAAATATTGGTAGAAATGATATTGTTAGCACCACAATAACAAGTGCAAGCGATTTACCAAAACATGTCATTGCTGATGAAAAACATACTAAAATTATGGGTGAAAAAGCCTATATAGCCACGACTTGTGCTAATAATTGTATTTTAGGGGCTTCTATTGTTAAACAGGCTGATGAAACGGAATTAACTAAAGCTTATGGTGTATTCAAAAAAGAAACTCAAGTAATTCAAGCAGATTATACACCCAAAACGGTAACAACCGATGGATGGCTTGCGAGTCAAAAGCCCTCCAAACCTTATTTTCTTCTATTATTTTAATTGGGTGTTTTTTACATATTTTTCTTAAAAATCGATACCGCGCTAAAAAGAAATATAAAGATATTTTTTCCGATATATCAGATAAATTATGGAATTGCTTTAAAGCGTCTGAAAAAAAACAATTTTCTCAACGAGTAAGGCGCTTAGTTGAATGGGCTTATAAAAATAATGTTCCTTCATTTATGTTAGAAAAAATAGAGAAACTGCGTCAAAAATCAACTTTGTTTACTAAAGCTTACGATTTTCCTAAAGCACCACGAACTACAAATATGGTAGACAGACTCATGCGTCCAATGGATAAATATTTATTTTGTAGTCAATATTTCCATGGGCATTTAGAAACAGCCGAATTATCAATTCGGGCATGGGTAATTATTCAAAATTTTGCCCCATCAAATCCATATACTATAAAAAAATTTAATGGTTTGCAAAGTCCAGCAGAACGATTGAACCAATTTAGCTACCACAAAAATTGGTTGGAAAACCTTTTAATATCAGCCTCTCAGCGAAGACATTTTAGCAGCCCCCAAAATCCGTTATAATCAGAAAAATTCAATCTACATTGCACGATTGCCAAACTTTCATCTCATCAGCATTTCAAAACCTCAAGACATACTCAACAATAAAACCAAAGTCCTTCTTTTCAATACTTCGGCTGACTATTTAGCAACTGTACCTTATGACAAAATTCCAACCAGCCATGCCAGCTTTAAAGAAGCCGAACAAAAAATCAAAAATCGAATTAATCAATTACTAGCCCTCAAAGGTGATAAAACGGTTGATGAATACCACAAGGAACTCGGATTGATTATGTGGGACTACTGTGGCATGTCACGCAATGCTGCTGGATTAAAAACAGCAAAGGAGAAACTTAAAATCCTAGAAGGCGAATTTTGGCAAAACCTCAAAACGGTTGGCACAAATGACGAACTCAACCAAACCTTAGAAAAAACACTCCGCGTTGCCGACTACCTAGAAATGAGTCAACTTATGGTAGAAGACGCTTTACAACGGAATGAATCTTGTGGCTGCCACTTCCGAGAAGAACACAAAACTGAAGAAGGCGAAGCCAAACGCGATGATGAAAACTACGCTCATGTTGCCATTTGGGAATATAAGGGAAAAAATAAACCTGAAGTTCGTCACCAAGAAAATTTAGAATTTAAGGAGGTGAAGCCTAGTCAGCGGAGTTATAAATAATGCAATTAATTGTTTGAATCATAAAATAAACCTGACAGGTTTTCAAAACCTGTCAGGTTTGGCTTAAAATAAAAGCCTCCGTTTTCTGTTTGGCTTCTTCAAGCGTTTTGGCAAAGTCTGAAAAATGCCATTGTCCATGAAGTTTGACGTAGG
>CAYFOB010000511.1:0-3485 GCA_964344525.1 uncultured Thiomargarita sp. | reverse complement strand
CTGCTCTTGGGCGACTATTATAGTTAGAACTCATTGTAAATCCATAAGCACCGCTAGTACGCACCGCTAATATGTCGCGTTCACGTATCGCTAATTCTCGGTTTTTTCCCAAAAAATCGCTTGTTTCACAAATGGGACCAACAATGTCGTAATTTCGTATTGGTGTAGGTACTCGTTCGTTGACTCTCGGTTCCACCGGCAAAATTTCGTGCCATGCATCATATAAGGCAGGGCGGAGCAAATCGTTCATGCCTGCGTCAACTATCGCAAAATTTTTGTTAGGGGTCTCTTTGATATATTCAACTTTGGTGAGCAAAACGCCTGCATCCGCAGCAATCGCTCGCCCTGGCTCCAATATAATTTCAAGTCCTGTCCCCCCCAATACTTGTTTAACGATTTGTGCATACTCTTCTGGCGACGGTGGCGTTTCATCAGAATAACGTACACCTAACCCCCCGCCAATATTAATATGTTCTAAACGGATACCTTTGTCGCGCAAATTATTGGCTAAATCCTTTATCCGTCGTAGCGCATCCACGAATGGCCCCATCTCTGTTATTTGTGATCCGATATGGCAATCTATACCTATGATTTCTAAATGTGACAAAATTTTAGCTTTGACACAAAATTCGGGCACCTGATTGAGATCAATACCAAATTTGTTTTCTTTTAAGCCTGTTGAAATATAGGGATGCGTTTTAGCATCAATATCGGGATTAACACGGACAGAAACTTTTGCATGTCTACCCAAATCAAAGGCAATTATGTTAATGCGTTTCAACTCGGCTTCTGATTCAACATTAAAACATCGAATACCCACCCGCAAGGCATGACGTATTTCTTCCACATTTTTTCCCACGCCGGAAAAAACAATTTTATCTGCTTTTCCCCCTGCCCGTAATACGCGCTCCAATTCTCCTCCTGATACAATATCAAATCCCGCGCCTAAACGGGCTAAAACATTTAATACGGCGAGATTAGAATTTGCTTTGACAGCATAACAAACGAGATGAGGATAGTCTTTTAAAGCCTGATCAAATGCTTTCCATTGCTGCTCAAGGATAGCACGCGAATAAACATAAGAAGGCGTGCCATAAATTTTAGCGACTCCGACTAAATCCACATCCTCAAGATAGAGCATGCCATAACGATAATTATAATAATCCATAATCAATCCTTTCAGGCAAGGGGCGTATTAAATCACCTTTTTGACCACAGCCGGTGATGCTCAAACTGAGGAGCAATAAGCCTATTAATACATAAATTTTCAAAAGTCATCTCCTTTGCCAACCAAGCTCACCACCACAATGGCAACAATACTGAGCATAAAAGCTGGCACCATTTCATAAAGTGAAAAAGGGATTATCTCAAACACGGTTAAACGCTCCCACACAACCACTGTCACCGCACCGACAATCATACCTGCTAAAGCCCCATTGCGTGTCATCCGCGTCCAAAAGAGGCTTAAAATGATAACGGGACCCAATGCGCTACCAAAGCCTGCCCATGCATACCCCACTAAATTCATAATGGTATTTTCAGGATTATATGCCAAAATCAGTGCGACGATGGCAACCACCAAAACTGATATTCGCCCAATCCAGACGAGCTCATTTTGACTCGCATTGGGGCGTAAATAAGCGCGATAAAAATCGTCGGTGATGGCACTGGAGGAAACCAACAATTGTGAGTCAATGGTACTCATTATCGCAGACAAAATCGCAGCTAACAGAAAACCGGCAATCCAAGGGTTAAACAGGATTTGGCTCAATTGTATAAAAACTTTTTCTTTATCATCCAATGGGTTATCTGCAAAAAAGGCGATGCCCACCAAACCGGTCAAAACGGCGCCAATTGTCGAAATAATCATCCAAGACATGCCAATCCGACGTGCTTTAGGGATTTCTTGCGCTGATTTAATGGCCATAAAACGAACCAGGATATGTGGCTGCCCAAAATAGCCCAATCCCCATGCCAGCAACGAAATAATACCTAATAGGGACATTTCCTTAAACACATCCAACTGTGCCGGCTCAATGCGCATTGCCTCCAAACCGCCCACTTCATAAAAAGCCACAATTGGCACGACAATCAACGCCAATAGCATCAAAAGCCCTTGCAAAACATCAGTCCAACAGACTGCCAAAAAGCCGCCCAAAAAAGTATAAATGATGATGATGGCACCGCCCATCCACAATGCCGTGGTATAGCTTAAACCAAAACTGTTAGCAAACAATTTAGCGCTACCCACCAATCCTGATGAAATATAAAAGGTAAAAAATAACAAAATCACCGTTGCGCCAATCAAACGCAATAAATTTGAATGATCCTCAAAGCGATTATGCAAAAATTCAGGAATTGTCAAGGCATTATTGGCTTTTTCGCTATAAACGCGTAGTCGGCTTGCCACAAGGCGCCAATTTAAATAGGCCCCAATAATTAAGCCAATGACAATCCATATTTGATTTAAGCCATAAGCGTACAATGCACCAGGTAAACCCAACAATAGCCAACCGCTCATATCCGACGCGCCAGCGCTGAGCGCTGTTACAATGCTACCCAATCGCCGCCCGCCTAACAAGTAATCAGAAATATTATCAGTTTGTCGATAGGCAAGAATACCTAAAAGAATGACACAAATAAGATAAATTAAAAAAGTGGTTAAGGTTGCTGTATACATTTCGTTAATTTCTTGGTTTGTTGTTGTGAAAAAAACCTTATTGATTTTAAGGTTGTAATATTAACATTTACTTATAATATGGTATTCTATTAGTTAGTAAATGTTAATATTTAAGGAACGCCAATGAAAATATTTGCACCACTTTTAGCCATTATGATCATATCATGTACTGAACTTGTCCAAAATCAAGAAGTTTCTATCGGTGATGACACAAAAGTGGCTAATATATATCCATACTATAAAAAAAGTGTATTAGTCGCCTGCGAAAGTGACATACAAGAGATAAAGAAGATTTTGGGAGAGCCCCATTTTGTCACAATCGAACAAGTCCCTAATCTCCATGCTGAGTCACAATTGGATGAAATACATGAGCTGGCTTATGATGGTTTGACAATTCTTGTTTACGTTTTGGGGAATCCTTATTATGAAGATCAAACGAATTTAATTGTTGGCTTCACGCTAACAGGCAAACAATACCAACTCCCTGGGAATATAAAAATTGGTTCATCATGGCGCCAAGTCAAAAAATCGGTAATGCCTTTAAAAAGTGTCAAAAACTTTTTTCTCTACAAAAACACTTTTGAAGAGGGTTACGAGGAGGATGTTCATTTCTATTCTTCAGAAAATAGGCTTTCTAAGGTGGTTTGGGAATGTCCTATAGATTAAGTACCGTTCACAAGTTTTAACACATTTTGGAGTCCAAAGCAGCGCTTTGTGCATGCGCTGCTTTGGACTCCAAAATATGGTTCAGTACTTAGAGGCTGTTTTGGAAAAAAATGAGAGAAGACTCTTTACCTTTTCAGAA
>CAYFOB010000510.1:0-3491 GCA_964344525.1 uncultured Thiomargarita sp. | reverse complement strand
TATTTTTATTAAAATATCATAATATTCTAATTAACTAACTTGAACATCGAGTGGATAGTATCAAACCTCAATACATCATTTTAAAACCAACACTGCTGGGTGGATTTAGAAATGCGGAAGAATGGTACCGTTTAGCAAATGAGCGTCATATTCCATGGTGGATAACCTCCGCTTTAGAATCCAATATTGGTTTAAATGCCATTGCTCAGTGGACAGCCACACTCAATCCATCTTTACCACAAGGGCTGGGTACTGGACAATTATATACTAATAACATTCCATCACCCTTGTTGATTAAAAATGGTTATCTTTATTATGAGGTTGAAAACGATGAATTATTCAATAAACGGACAAAAATACACTAAAATTCAATTACAATTGCTTTGTAAAGAAAAAATAAATGAGACTGTCGAATGGCAAAAAAGTATTTATCACTTTATCCATCACTGGCTATCTGACTCTCCAACGCTCCAAGTTCGCACTTCAGGTACAACAGGAACGCCAAAAACGATAGTCGTTTCAAAACATCAAATGATCCAATCCGCTTTAATGACAAGCGATTATTTTCATCTCAAAGCAGGGCAAAATGCATTACTTTGTTTATCAGCCGATTATATTGCTGGAAAAATGATGATCGTTCGCGCTTTGGTATTAGGACTTAATCTAATTATTGTCGAACCCCGTTCAATGCCACTCTCCAAATTGAACAACGAGATGATCCATTTTGCCGCAATGGTACCACTGCAACTCCATCAGATTTTATTAGAATCCTCACTCAACCAAATCCAAACGCTCATTGTAGGCGGTGGCGCTGTTAGTCAACAGCTACGTGCAGCAGTTAAAAATATCCAAACAAAAGTCTATGCCACTTACGGCATGACGGAAACATTAAGTCATATTGCCATTATGCCCCTTAATGGTTCTCAAACCTCATACCAAACCTTGAAGGGCATTGAAATTACTCAAGATGAAAGAGAATGTTTAGTCATTCGCGCTCCACATTGTGAAAAAGAATTAGTCACAAATGATCGAGTGATTATCCATTCTAAAAATAAGTTTCAATTGTTAGGGCGTGTGGATAATATCATAAATACTGGAGGAATAAAGATTCATCCTGAAGAAGTGGAGCAAAAATTAGACTATTCAAATCTAGCGCGTCGATTTTTTATCAGCAGCCGCCCAGATAAAAAACTAGAAAATAAGATAATCTTGCTGATTGAAGGTTCAGAATTGACTGCCTCAGAAAAAGATAAACTAAATCACCATATTAAAAATAATTTATCAAAGTTTGAACGTCCTAAAGAAATCTATTTTATTAAAAAATTTATAGAAACCCCAACGGGAAAAATCCAAAGAAAGGCGACTGGGCTCATGATTGCTAATTATTTTGTATAATTAAGCAACAACCCATCACACAGAACCCATAAAATGAAATCTGTACAAATCGCCATCATTGGTATGGCAGGCATTTTCCCACAAGCCAAAAATTTGCGCGAGTATTGGGAAAATATTATTAATAAAGTCAATGCGCAACGTGGCATCCCAGATATTGACTTTAATCCAGCAGAATTTGAGTTGCCCTTGAAGGTGACTGATATTTCCCAATTGCTTTCCCTGATTGTTGCTAAGCAAGCCTTGATAGACGCAGGTTATTCAAAGGATTTAGCAAATACCGGCGTCATCTTGGTTGAAGGAAGCAGCAATATCATTGCCAACTATTTAGAGCTAGGCGGTACGGCAGCCAGTTCATTAGCAGCGCTTCAAATGGCGTTTAGCGAGCTCGTCGAATACCGCAGTGACATGATGATCACCGGCAGCGTCAATTTAGGGGGGATCACTGAAGGTATCGGAATGATGGTGCTTAAGCGTCTTGATAAAGCGGAACAAGATGGGGATCACATTTATGCCGTTATTAAGGGCTGGGGCGATACAGTTGGCGCTTTGCGTAGCGCCTACGAAAATGCACAGCCAGGTATTGGTTTGATTGAAGTCACAAACTCAGAATTGATAAGCTTAAAAACCATTTTTAGCGAAAGTACCCAAGAATCTATTGCCATTGGTTGTAGTACTGGCATCGCAAGTTTCATAAAAACGGCGCTGGCATTGCACCATAAAATCTTACCGCCTACCATCAGCCCTAAATTTGAAGTCTCACCGTTTTATGTAAACACCGAAACTCGTCCTTGGATTCACACACCTAGACGGGCGAGTGTCAGCATTTTTGATGTCCATATTATTTTAGAAGAATATGAAAGCGAACATGCACAAGCTTACCGTTTACATAATACACCCGCCTCAATTTTACTTGTCGCTCAAACACCGGCACAATTATTAGAACGATGTTTGACTGAATTGTCCTCATTGCAATCTGAAGCGCAGCATTATACAAAATTGATAAATTCTTCTAAAGCGCTAAAAATTCCGTTGGCATCAGCAAGAGTGGGCTTTGTTGCCAACTCTATTGGAGAAGCGTGTGAATTACTACAAATTACGATTGACTTGCTAAAAGAAAAAACAAGCGCAGAATCGTGGGATCATCCGAGAGGTATTTACTACTACAAAAAAGGGATTGATCCTAAGGACAAAATCGTTGCCCTTTTTCCTGGGCAAGGATCACAATATTTGAATATGGGACGCGAACTGGCTTTTAACTTTCCCCTGATGCGCCAAACTTATGCCCAAATGGATGCGCTCTTGCTAACGCCCATTTCAAATGTGGTTTTTCCAATCTCTCAATCTGACACCTTAAAACAAACAGAAAATGCACAACCTGCCATCGGCGTTTTTAGCATGGCACTTTATAAAATACTGCAACAGGCGGGTTTTAAACCTAACTTTGTTGCTGGACACTCTTTTGGAGAATTCACAGCGCTGTGGGCGGCAGGTGTTTTTAGTGATGAGGACTACCTTTTTCTCGTCAAAAGCAGAGCGCAAGCAATGGCGCAACCGGAAGAGTCCAAATTTGATGCAGGGGCAATGCTCACGGTGACTGGAGAAATCAAAGAGATACAACGCATTGTTAAAAAATATCCAAATATCAGCATTGCCAATTGGAACTCCAACACACAAATTGTGTTAGCAGCAACCAAGCAAGAAATCGCCAAAATCCAACATTTATTAGAAGAGCAAGGATATTCGACCACTTTATTGCCTGTTTCAGCTGCTTTTCATACCCCCTTGGTAAGTCATGCCCAAAAACCTTTTACTGATACACTCAATACAATCCCCTTTAAACGCCCAAAATTACCCGTTTATTCCAACATCACCGGCAATACCTACCCAAATAATCCCGAAGACATCCGACAATTGCTGGCATTGCATATGCTAAATCCTGTCCATTTTAAGCAAGAAATTGATAATATTTATGCCGCAGGCGGATATTTCTTTATCGAATTTGGACCAAGGGATATTTTGACCAAACTTGTGAAAAATATCCTTGAGGATAAACCCCATTTGGCAATCGCGCTGAATCCCTCTCAACGCCGGACTAA
>CAYFOB010000509.1:0-3499 GCA_964344525.1 uncultured Thiomargarita sp. | reverse complement strand
CCCAAGCTCCCGCTTGGGAATGCATGCCCCGAAGCTCCGCTTCGAGTGGCCTGGGTATTTGACTATTTGCACAAAGTTGCTCAAATACGGCTAATTGGGTCCAAGCTTTTTTGGCATTTAATCCCCGCAAAATTTCATATCGTGTAATAATTGAAAACACGAACCGTTTATATACCTTCAAATACTCTTGAGCATGCGCCATAACAAGAGGATGTTGGCGCATGATAGCTGAAAGTGTATCTGTATCAAAAAGAACAGGTTGTTGCAACATCAGCTTATCCTTGTGTCTCGTTTGAGTGCAATTTGTTCAATCTCATTAATTTGTTGCTCAGATAAACCGTCATATACGCTGGTAGCCAGTTTTAGAATATCATCGCTGCTGAGTTCATCAGACAATGGTGTCGTTTCGATACTGAGTCGAACCTTTTGGCCTTCATAAATTGAAACGGGTGTGATGGGACGAAAAACGCCATTATTAAACACCGCATCCAAAGTTTGTGTTGTCATGCGTACCTCCTGACTAAAATGCAACTTCTGATAGTGTATAGTATAGTACAACTTGTCACATGTCCATAGCTACTGCTAATTTTCCAAGTCTCAGTCGCTTGCTGTGCCTTTATATCCCAAACACTTTCAAAACTTCATCACCATAGTGGTTAATCACTTTTACGGCGATTTTTCCGGTGTCCGGTTTGTCAAATGGACGACTCTTTGTGGCATTGAGTTCTAGCCAAGCCGCTTCGTTTATCTCAGCTTTTAGGGCTTTTTTGAGTTTTTTATAGGGATCATCCACTCCGCAAAAATAGGCGTGTCTGACAAAAAAACTTTCTTCGTTATAGTTGGTGTCTATAAACCAGCAGGCAATTTCGTCGGTGTTATGTGATTTGACCTCTCCTGTTGTTGGATCGTAGAGGTCTACTCCTAAAATTTCTATTTGATATTGTCCATTTTTCAATGGTTTGAGTTTGTCAGTTTGGGGATCAATTGGTTGTATGTCTGGCTCGCCAAATACCATAAATAGGTTGCCAGTGCCCGTTTTTTTGAGCAGGTCTTCGCCCATCGTTAAGTCTGGGTTGATTTTGGTTGGTAGTATTGTCAGTTTTTTGCCGTAGCGTTTGGCTTCTTCTGATACGTGGGGATCAAATGCTATTCCACAGATTATTAGTACGTCAAATCCGAGTCCTTTTACGGCTTCTTTGGCGGCTTCTTTGACTTGTTGAGGTGAGACGGTGCCATGTTCTGAACCTATGAATACGGCGACGGTTTTTATTTTGTCTTGTTTGTCTGTATATTCGCCTTCGGCCTGTATCCAGTCACTGGCGTAGGGTTCTAGGCGATCAAATTTTAGGCGTTCATTTTTGACGGTATTTTGCACGCCAGCTTTTTTGAGGTTGTCTAGTATCAGGGTTTCAAAGGAGTCAGCTTTGGGCGGATTTTGTGCTTTGCTTTTTTCGACGCTGGTATTTGTGCAGAGAGTTCTATGCGGTGAGAGGCTTTCTACGGTGAATGGTCCTGTCACTCGTACCACTTTTTTGTCTTCAAACGGTTGATCGTAAAGGGTTTCTGTGTCGGAGTGTTTGGCAATTGAGTCATCTATTTCCTTTTGGCGTTGTTGTTTAATTTCCCACCATTGTGCTAATAAGTCTTTTGCCTTTTTTGTCCATTCCTTTTGTGATTCTCTGGGGATTTCCCATTCTTGCCATTTTTGTTTGAGTTGGGTGTTTAGTTGTTCTTGTATGGGTTGTAGTTTGGTTTGCCATTTGCTGTGAATGGTGTCTATTTGCTCGTTGTTGGCTATGGCTTTTAGGGTGATGTGGGGGACGGTTTTGTAGAGAAAACCTTGTTTTATGTCACCTTTGGGGTCTTTTAGTTGGTAGTAGGGGTATTTTGCGGCCATTAGTCTAGTACGGGCTAGTGCGATGGCTACTCGTGAGGTGTCGCAGGTTATCCAGCGTCTGCCCCATTCTTCGGCTACGTAGGCGGTGGTGCCTGAGCCGCAGGTTGGGTCGAGGACTATGTCGCCGGGATCGGTTGTCATTAGGAGGCAGCGTTGGATTACTTTTGTGTTGGTTTGAACAACATAGTTTTTATTATCAGCACCAACAGTATCATTCCAAGGTGCTGTTAAAGTAGAAGCCGGGTTTTCTTCTGCATACATAATAAAATTAAGTCTATTTCCTTCATGTTGTAACCGACTTGATTTTTCAAGTTTTTCCATACCTTCCCGTTTTGTACTAAATCCATTTTTAGGATGTTTGTAAACAACTCCTTCAAACTCATAATTAAACATCCCAGAATCCATTTTTCCAGAAGGTTCAAGTGATTTTAGACGGTATACTTTTGCGTTTTGTGGCAATAATTCATGATTTTTTAATTGTTTTGATGTCATTCTCTTGCGACTACCATCAAGCATTTCAAACCAACAATGATGAAATTCACCCTCAACATTTTGACTAACAAGCATAGGATGATATTTAGTTAAAGGTTTACCATCAGAATTATATTTCTGCTTTCCATACCAAATTAAAAAATCACCCATTTGTTCTATAAAATTTGAACCAAATGGCATGGTTTTTTTTCTGAAGGGAATGATGGCAATAAAATTCCCACTCCCAAAAACCTCATCCATCAAACACCGCACCAAATGCACGTTCTCATCCCCAATCTGCACAAACACACTCCCAGACTCCGTCAACAATTCCCGAGCCACCACAAGTCTATCGCGCAAATAAGCCAAATAAGAATGTATCCCCAATTCCCAAGTATCCCGAAAAGCCTTAATCTGCTCCGGTTGCCTGATGACATCATCCGCTTTGCCATCTTTCACGTCGCGCTTACGGCTGCTCACTTGCCAATTGCTACCAAATTTTATCCCATAAGGCGGATCAATATAAATCATCTGGACTTTGCCTTTTAGCCCCTCCTTTTCAGCAAGCGATGCCATGACTTGCAGGGAATCCCCTAAAATCATGCGATTTTGCCATTTTTGTTGGTGTTGATAAAATTCAATTAATTGCTCAAATTCAAGATCATTGAAATCATTACCAAATAAGTCAATTGTGGTGGGCACGTCTTGTTTGGCAGACTCCCGAATATTTTGAATAATCGCCTGCGGGTGAATTTTTTCTTGTGTGTAGATTGGCAAAATGGGGACTTCTAAATCTTGATTGTCTTGCTCGTCTTTGCCTTTCCAGACTAATTGAGGATCTAAGTCAGGATTACGGGGGTATAGTTTCATTTGGGGATTGTGTTCATCATCCGCGACAAAGTCCCTTAATTCATTGGTGGGAATGTTGGCGCGAGAGTCGTCAGCGTGTTTGATGCTGTCTATTTGGATTGGTTTTGGTTCTGTTTTTTTTCTTGGCATGGTTGTTTTTTTTAGGTCGTCATATGGGTGATAAATCTACACTCGAAGCAGAGCTTCGAGGAATGCATTCCCAAGCGGGAGCTTGGGAACGAGAAAAACGAGAAAACCTATTTATTCTCGTTCCCAAGCTCC
>CAYFOB010000508.1:0-3502 GCA_964344525.1 uncultured Thiomargarita sp. | reverse complement strand
GAGGTCACTTAACTTCTTAAAATAAAAGCAAAATATTTTTCTGAAAAGCTATAGCACAAATTTCATCTAAAAAAGTGTCAATTGAAAATTAGCAAAAATCATGCCCAAATATTATTGTCCCAACAAAATCAAAGCAGCAGAACAAACATCAGCTGGGGTTTTGCTCTCAATCAAAGCATGCAGCACCCGCTCAATTACCGTTTTTTCAATATTGCGGGTGATAAATACAATCTGCGAGCGCCGCTCATTAGTGGGCCAAGCCTCCAAAGTGACAGGGGGCTGAAAAATGTGCTGAACGCCTTGAATAATGACTGGTAAGTCTGTTTCATAAGTATAGGCTAATCCTTTAACTCTTAGCAAATCCTTGCCACGTAAATGGGTTAGTTGCTGTATCCAACGTTCTAATGTTAACCAATGTAGGGGGGCTGCATGCTCAATACAAAAGTTTTTTATATAGGTATCATGTCGATTATCTTGTTCAAGATAAGCATCTGCTTGTAACCAACGTTCTACATCAAACCGTGGCGTGTAATAATTGAACAAAGTAGCGGCATCCATAAAATGGCGGGTGAGATTAGCCTCATGTATCAAAGCGGTGGGATTTAAGCTGCGCAAACGTTGCTTTAGGGACTCAAGTGTTGCAATCTCAACAAGATCAATTTTGGTCAAGATAAGATGGTTTGCTAGCGCGGCTTGTTTGACAGATTCATCGTATTCATCAAGCTGCAATGTGCCATGTAAGACATCAACTGTTGTAATTATGACATCTAAATAATAATGGGCAGCAATAAATGGATCAGTCATCAAAGTGCGCAAAATCGGTGCAGGATCAGCAAGTCCGGTGCTTTCTACTAGCACTTGTTTAAATTTTGAAATTTCATGACGCGCCCGTTTATGAAATAAGTCCTCCAATGTATTGACCAAATCTGTACGTACAGAACAACACAAGCACCCCCCTTCAAGCATTACCATGTCCTCAGTTGTCGCTTTAATCAACAAATGGTCAATACCAATTTCGCCCAATTCATTGACAATGACAGCGGTTTGTTGCATCCCTGGTTGATGTAATAATTGATTGAGCAGGGTGGTTTTACCACTACCAAGAAAGCCAGTAATAACATGGATGGGTAAGCGAGTGTGCGAATTTTCTTTTGCTAATCTCCTCATTATTGTTCGCGTTTTATCAAAAACTCCTCGTCAGGGTAAGTGTGTGAATCACCTATTTTTAACACATCATAAAACATGCCCTCCGGAAATTCTGGTACTTTGTCATAATGATATAAAAGACATTTTTTTTGAATTTCTTTGTCCATATGGTTAATTAATTCAGACAAATGTGGATGTACACCAGATGGAAATGGCGACGTTTCACAATCCATATAAATTCTATTAGCACGCCGATAAAGTTTTTCTAATTGGGGGGGCATTATGGATTCAATGTCAGTTGGCATCAAAATATTATAGCCGCTGGAGTGCTGTAAACTGATGCCATAACTTGGCATTTCTTCTGAGCTAGAAATCACATGCATCGCAAAAATAGGTGTTATCGTCCAGTATCCATCATTTTCTTGAAAAATTTGCGATTTTGTTCGTCCATCTTCTTGTTTGCCAAGAATATGGATATCAAAATAGCTTTCGAGACTGACATCATGGACCCCTTGCAAGGTATCTAAACCTGGACCAAGGGCTCTTTTTAAGGGAGCAAGTACTTTTCTATGAATAAAAAGGTCGGGTCTGGTATTATTTGGAGGTATTGGCCACCATTCGTTTTCATCAAGGAGCTTATCCGCAATAAATTGATTTTTTAGCCATTCTTTTTTTGCTTGTGTATAGAATGGATTAAAAAAAGTTGTCAGCGCCAAATATTCCATGCCACCTATATGGTCATTGTGGGGATGTGAAATATAAATACCATCTATATCAGCAGAACTTAATCCGATTCCTTTTAGAGCATGCCTCACATCAGCACCGGCATCTATCAATAAGCGGTATGGTCCATTTCCTCTTTTGCTTGGCTTATCAAATTCAATCAAAAAGTTAGACTGCCATCTTGGCGCATAAAAACGTTGACTCAGTTTTTCAATTTCAGCAGCAATAACCGCTTCAGAAACTCCCTCCGATGAATGCGCGATTTTCAAAACGAGTTCAGTAGCTTGCTTGGTAGAAATCACATGCTCATATGATCCAGTAGCAAAAGCTGAATGGACTCCTATTGCTGTTATTTTCATATAATTCTCCATTGTGGCAAAGGTTATCAGTTAACTAGCAAAAAATCGCTAGATAGCAGGCTAATTTTTTAAGTATATCACGCGATTGCAATTTTTTGTCAGCCAAAAAAAATACAACGGATATGCACAAATAAAATGAAAATTAAATCCACCCAACTGACAGCTCATCTCAAACGACACGGCATTTCTTCCCTTTATTTGTTAACAGGTGATGAGCCCTTGCAAATGATGGAATGTGCAGACACTTTACGGGAATTTGCCCGTAAGCAAGGTTTTACTGATCGCGTTGTTTTAAGTGCAGAAGCGGGGTTTGATTGGGACACGCTTGAAATGTACACCAACAATTTTTCCTTGTTTGCCAGCAAACGCTTTCTAGAAATTCGTTTAGGCAAAAAAACGCCTGGTAATGATGGTACTAAAGCCTTGATAGCACATTTCGACAATCTGTCTGCAAGCTCTGTGTTGTTAATCACCGCTGATAAACTGGATGCCAGCAAACAAAAAGCGAAATGGTTTAAAGCCTTAGATGAGAAGGGCGTGGTGATACCAGTGTGGTCCTTAAATCTTGCAGATTTTCCAAAATGGATAGAACAACGTATGAGCCAACACGGTTTACAAGCCTCTGCTGAAGCAATTAATATCATTGCAGAGCGTTCTGAAGGACATTTACTCGCTTGTGCCCAAGAAATTGAAAAATTGCGTTTATTGCATGGAAAAGGGCGCATTGAAACGGTGCAAGTGCTTGAAGCGGTAGCAAATAGTGCCCGTTTTGAGCTGTTTAATTGGGTAGATACCGTGTTGGCGGGCGATGTACAACGCTGTGTTCGTCAATTAGAAAGTTTACGGGCAGAAGGTGTTGAGCCAGTTTTGGTGCTGTGGGCGCTAAACCGAGAAATACGCACTTTTTGTCACATGACTTATGCGCTACAAAGGAGGCAACGCCTTGAACAAGTATTAAAAACTTTTCGCGTTTGGTCAACACGTAAAAATGCCATCACCAGCGCCATTAAAAGACATCCACAACCGGGGATATGGCGACAATTTTTGCAGGAAACGGTGCAAATAGATCGTATTGTTAAAGGTGTGGGGAGTGGTAATGCTTGGGATGAATTGCAACGATTGAGTTTACGGGTGGCAGGGGTGAAGTTATTTGATTATGACGATGCACAGTATAGCTTTTAGGTTTTGACTTATCCTTTTGGGTGTTGGTACAAATTAAAGCCTATTTCTAAAACCCATGAATAACTACACGGATTACTTTTAATAAAGGATAA
>CAYFOB010000507.1:3238-3506 GCA_964344525.1 uncultured Thiomargarita sp. | reverse complement strand
GCTTTCTGTTATAAGGTTGGAAGAAAAATGCGTAATAACTGATGTTACGCACTCAAGTTCTTGCCTCATCAAAAACATAAGTACAACTCTTAAACTAACCCACCAAATAAAGGATTACCCATTGGCAACCTCACCAGCCAAGGATCATGCCCTTAAAGAAAAGCAAGGCGTTAAAGCTTATCTACGCTACATGGATGATATGCTGTTATTTGGGCCTCACAAAAACGAATTGCGCCAAACTTTAATCATGTTACGTACCTTTGAAACT
>CAYFOB010000507.1:0-3228 GCA_964344525.1 uncultured Thiomargarita sp. | reverse complement strand
CATTTTTGCGCCACGTCAAACAGGAAAAACCAGCTTTTTTCGTTGGGCATTAGAGACATTAGATGAAACTTTTTTGCCAATTCAACTGAATTTTGAAGAATATAAAACACTTTCACACGAAGAATTTTACCATTATTTTAAAAAAGATATTCAAAAGGAAATTGAAAGCTACTTATTGCAAAAAGATGTGGAGCTACGCTCTTTTTTGATAAACGCCTCAATCACTTCTCATGTAGAAATGAGAGAATTTTTTGAACAATTGGGCAGCTATTTGAAAAATCGCAGACTTGCTATCATTATTGATGAATTTGATGGTATCCCTACAAAAGTTGTGGGTGATTTTTTGCATGCTTTACGCCGCATTTATCTGTCAGAAGAACCCAACCGTTGTCCTTACAGTGTAGGTATTGTGGGTGTTAAAAGTATTACCCAACTGAACTATGATCGTTCAATTTCGCCTTTTAATATCCAAGATGAATTTGAACTTTCCAATTTTACCCTTCCCCAAGTGAGTACACTTTTGGGACAATACACTGAGGAAACTGGACAAGCTTTTACGACAGAGGTTATTGAAAATTTCCATAAACAAACCGGTGGGCAACCATTTCTCGTCAATCGTCTGGCACAGATATTAATTCAGGAACTGAAAATTGAGGAGACAATTTCAAATGCGCATTTTCAAAAAGCACACCAAAAAATTTTAAATGAAGCCAATGTACATTTGTCACATTTAAAAACGAATATTCGTCGGCATCCACGATATGAAACCCTTTTAATGGAAATTTGTTCCTATCAAACAGGGGTACGGTTTAATATCCACAATGATTTCATTAGCGAATTGGTAACTTATGGCGTAGTTAAAGCCGGTGCTGATGGTTATTGTGAGATTACTAATCCTATTTATCAATATTGCATTGTACAGATTTTTCAACCTGTGATTAATGGCTTAGAAAGAAAATATCTACCTGAAGATACCAATGCAGGTTTTTTAGATTACTTAAGCATTGATGGAAAAATCAATATGCCCTTGCTACTTTCTAATTTTCGTGATTTCATTGCGCGTGCAGGCTATCGGATTCTTCAAGTTCCAGAAACTCCTCAAGAATTTATTGGACAATATTTGTTATTTGCCTATCTTGATCAATTTGTGCATCAAATAGGTGGGTTTATGTACACAGAAGTTCGCACAGGGCGTGGACGCATGGATTTGATCATTTTTTATAAAAGCGAAAAATACATTGTTGAAACCAAAATTTGGGAAGGTCAAACTTTGTATTCAAATGGCAAATATCAATTGGCAGAATATTTGAAATTAGAAAGCATCACAGAGGGCTACTACATAGTGTTTGATCATCGCTCAAAGCCACAAGCCCTAACAGAAACTGATCAAATTGAAGACAAAACGATTATCAGTTATTGTATTCCAGTGATGCAACAAAAGCCATCTGCAGCTAAAGCGGTTAAAAATGACTAAGGAACGCTCTCATTCAGAGGCGGAAAAGCTACCAACTATAAACATCACTACACCAACAACTACTGCACCTACCAGCTCAAGTATGCTTTTTTTCGTGTCGTCACTTAGGAAGGGGAGTGGTGCTTGAGTCGCAGCCATAATCTCTTGGTTGATTTTTTCGAGACTATGGGCTGATTCGACTTCAAAGCGGATGGCTGTCTCTTTTTCATTGAAGGCTAAATGGAGTTCCTTTTTTAGGTGAGCCAGTTGTTTGTATAATTTGCCCAAAGAGCGAGCATGGTGTATATTGATGTTTCTTTCTTCCTTGGATTGAGCATCTTTCGCCTCAATTGCCATTCGCAAGGCAAGAGAAAACGATCTTTCTAGCGATTTATTAAGCTCTGTCAAACTTTCTCTAAAAACCGTTTCTTTTAAAGTGTTATCCTGATACTCAGCCGCATCTTTCAGGGTAGTCAAAACGCCTTTAATTTCACCTATTGCATCAGCGTAATGACGTTCCTTAATATTCGTTAAGTCAGGAAAAACCTCTTTTAAAGTCTGAATAGCAATTGCCACCACTTCATTAAAAGCGGTTTCTTGCAAACTCTTTCCAAACGCATGACTATTGACTGTCAGCGCAATTAAAAGGAGAAATAAAAATGTTTTTTTCATAGCTTCTTACTCGCTGGGTGCATGATTTGGTTAAGATAAGTAAAAATTTCAGCATCTCCCTCTATGAAATCTAAATGACTTTTTCCTGTCATTAATTGACGATTTTTTAATTTGGTTTCTTCCCAGGAACCACTTTCTAAGGGTACAACTTCGTCACCTCCTATGAGATTGTAATCGCTATAAATAGCAGAAATATTGCTGTTTAGGTGATACTGACGAATATTTTGGTTAAGTTGCATCAACATAGGGTTATCTTTCAAAGGTAATAATTGCAACAACCCTGGATAGTTGTAAATTTCATCAAATTGACTCATACGTTGCCCTATAAAAAATGCACCGACAACGCCTACAGTTCCAAAAACGCCCAGCATGATTTGATATTTCTGTTTTTCAGAATCTGTTTGTGCGTTTTGATACTGATTATAGAGTGAATGTAACCATGCAGCGTAACCGGCTGCAATACCTGTATAAGCCAATATTTCACCAGCCATAGCGGCATTTCGCAAATAAAGCCTGTCTGAACCCAGATGAGGAGTTCCCATTGTAATGAGCTCAATATCACCTACTTGCTTAGAGTGGTAAAGTTTAACTAAAGCATCTTTGGCATAATTACCGCCTTGACTATGAGCAATAATCTTAATCCTTTTATAAGGGATTTGAGACTCAAAATTCAATTTGACTAAGGCTTGAGTCAAAGGATTATTTGAAGTGGGTATGCCTTCTCGGACATTCCAGGTATGAAGACACACTTGTTGAAAATGAGCAATAAAATTTTTCCATGCATTTTCATAGTATGCTTTGGTTTCCTGTAAAGGGCTATCAAAGGTTTTGGTGAGACTCCAACCATGTACTAAAATAACCACTTCATTATTTGGCGAAACGTTGTTCAAACAATAGAAATGGGAATGCTTGGTTGTTTGTTCTAAAGCTGCAAAAGCTGTTGGTGTGATCAAAAAACTGGCAAATAGCAGCCAATGTCTAAAGAGGCTTTTAAATTGATTGCTCATGTTTGTTTTCTCCTTGGGTATTTTGCTCTGCAATGATATTATGCCATAAGGCTTTAAAAATCTCGATATTTTCAGATTGAACAGCAACCTTAAATA
>CAYFOB010000506.1:0-3510 GCA_964344525.1 uncultured Thiomargarita sp. | reverse complement strand
TTTGATTCTGTCTGCTATGAATTTTAACCTTGACAAGGTACTAGCGCAGGAGGACGGAAGTTTCCAGGCCAGCACTCGAAGCACTGCTTCGAGTGCTGGGTACGGGATTTTTCGTTTTCGTGTACGAGCATATCGTCAATAATTCGTTTATTTATAACCTAAAAATGGCAATTAACTTTTCAAAAAGTTAACTTAAGACATTGAATTTAAAAAAAAATGGAAATTTCGTTGAAATTTTGATCACCATTTGATGATTTTTTATAAAAAAATGGCAGGGTAAAGAAATTGCCATTTTTAGGTATAAATAACATTCGTTGTACTCACTATGAATGGTAAGGAACTAAGCATGCGTTTAATTTGGCTTTCCCATACTTTCAATGAGAATACACCGGCTTACGGTGGCAATGGAAGCTTCGTTATTAAACCTGAAAAGGCATTATCCCAGGGAGATTCATGTAATACCGTCAATTTATCTTTTTCAAATCACTTGGGCAGTCATGTTGATGCTCCTCAGCATTTTATTTCTGATGGTAAAACGGTTGATAATTATTTAGCTGAAGAATGGGTATTTTCATCACCGCTGTTGTTGGATATAAAAGCAGCCCCTGGACAAATAATCAAAGCAAAAGATATTGAAATTAAATCTAAAAATGGTCAAACGGATCTGCTCCTTATTCGTACCCAATTTGAGCAGCATAGAGAAAGTGAAATCTATTGGAAAAATAATCCAGGTATTAGCCCAGAATTGGCAGATTATTTAATAAATGTATTTCCTTCTTTGCGTGCAATTGGCTTAGATAGTATTTCTCTTTCAAGTTTTCAACACAGGCAAGCTGGACGTTTAGCGCATAAAGCCTTTTTAAGCAAAGGACTTAGAATTTTTGAAGATCTTGCGTTGGCAAAAATCAGTGGCTCAAAAAGTTTAACGCAAGTCATTGCACTGCCACTGCGTTTTATTGATGCAGATGGGGCGCCGTGTAGTGTTGTGGGATGGGAAAATCTATGACAAATCATACCGACAAACTGCCATTAGTTGTTATTGAAAACAAAGAGCAATGGCATGGTGAAGATGCGATTATTGTCTGTTGGTCCAGTTTTGAGGTCCCACAAGGGGGGTATTCAATTCCTCAGCTGGTTGAACAACAGGGCGAGCTATTAAAGAAAGAATATTTGGCTTGGATTTATGAATTAGGGCAGTTGACAATAAATGGAAAAACTATTAGGGAACATTTAGCAATTAGAGAGGATTTTTCCTTTTGGTGGATGACGCTATTAGCAGAGAAAAGTCCTTTAAAAAGTCCAATCATATACGATATTTTTAGGCTTAGGGTATTAGAAAAACTCTATGAGAAGCATCAATGCCATGGTCTGATTTCAAAATTATCAAATCGGAATTTAAATAAGGTATTATCAGCGTGGTGTAAAAATATGTCACATCCGTATTCATGGAGAGGTCAAAAATCATGGAAATGGTCTTTTTATAATATCAGAAATATTTATAATCGCTTACCACATCTTGTGCAAGCAATCATTTTTTTGTTTCGTTATGTTATAAGATATAGAAAATTGTTGTTTAAGATCCCTCCGCTCAAAAAAACAACAGAACGTTCTCTAACAATGGTTAGTTATTTTCCAAATATTGATATGGAAAAGGCGGCAAATGGTATCTTTTGGTCAAAATATTGGGAAAGTTTGCACAATGTCTTAAAAGAATTTTCGGGCTCTGTTCATTGGATTTTTTTGTACTCTCCAGGCGTTCAATGCCCAACTCTGAAAGAAGCTATACAAATTGTCAATAATTTTCAAAATGGAAACTATCATTTTATTCAGGAATGGTTTTCTTATGGTGTTTTAAGGCGTATTATTAAAGATTATTTTTGGCTACTCTCACGCTGGTTTCAGCTATTAACAATCAAAAAACATTTGAATTTTACAAACATGCCACTATGGATTTTGCTTGCTCAAGATTGTAAATCGTCAATTTATGGCAAAGTAGCAATGGATGGCTGCCTAAAATTAGCCTTGTTTGAATCTGGATTTCAAAATTTATCCAAACAAGATATTGGTTTGTATTTATTTGAAAACCAGGCATGGGAAAAAGCCTTGATTTATAGTTGGAAAAAGATGAAACACAAAAAAATTATTGCTGTCCAGCATAGTAGCATACGTTTTTTTGATTTGCGTTATTTTGATGATCCACGTACCTATGATGAGCTTTCCTGGGCAATGCCATTGCCGGATATTTTAGCTGTTAATGGTGAAGCTGCGAAAAATTTTTTGAAAACGGTTTCGTTTCCTGAAAAACGTATTTGTTTGGTGGAAGCCCTACGCTATCTTTATCTTAATCAAATTGTAAAAAATCAACAAAATACTAAAGGAAAAAGAAAATCAGCATTATTGGTTGTTACTGATTACTCAAAACTGGCCTCCATTACTCAAATCAAGTTACTTGCGCAGGCATTTCTAACAAAAAACAAGGACTTTCCACTGGTTTTTATCAAACCACATCCATATTGTCCTATTGATAGTATTTTAGCAAAATATATGCCATTGTTTCCCAATGATATCCAAATTGTCAATAAATCATTGGAAAATTTGTGGGGCAAAGCCAGTGTTGTTTTTGCTAGCAATTCAACCACGGCTGCCTTTGAAGCAGCACTTTGTGGACTGACGGTGATTGTCGCTTTAGATCCATCAGGATTTAATATGAATCCACTTAGAAAAGTCCCAGGAGTTTCATTTGTTGCATCAGCAGAAGATTTAATTAAATATCTTAAACATCCCCAAATTATGGTTGTACCATCTGATTATTTCTTGCTTGATGAATCGCTTGTAGGGTGGAAACGTTTATTAAAAAGTCCTTAAAAACATTTAGCACCTAAAAATTCAGTTTCCTTCTGAACTTAATATTGGACACAAAATTTGGAGTCTAAAGTAGCTTGATTTTCGATATAAGCCTTGATGATTTCATCTGTAACATTCCCTTAACGTAGAAGTAACCTCGTGCTCAAAAATGTCTACCCCAAAAAATTTCGCTCATTTGGGTAAATAGGTGAAAAACGGTTGTACATTATTTTGATAACCACGTCATTCTTGGTTTTTTGAGCTTTGTTTAACATGGCTTCACCTATTTACCTACCTGAGCGAAAAAATTTTTTTCGATCCGGAAATTTTAAAAGGACTTGATAAGAAGATTTTCCTGATTGTTGCTGAGAGCCTGTTCAAAATCTTTTAAGATGTTTTGTAGGGTGCGTCCTACGCACCTTTTTTAGCCCAAAAGGTGCGTAGGACGCACCCTACAACTCACATTGCACGGCTATTTCAAAAGATTTTGAACAGGCTCTGAACAAGATGACTATCGAAATTTGAGGATTCATGCCAACCATGATATGTACATGGCATATTATTTATAAATATGCCCCTTAAGAATGTCTATTTTCATCTTATTACATTCTTGACGGTTGTCACATAGTACCTTATTAGCTAACAAAAACTAACAAAAAGTTATAT
>CAYFOB010000505.1:2717-3511 GCA_964344525.1 uncultured Thiomargarita sp. | reverse complement strand
TATATTAGTACTTAATAATATTTTTATTTACTAACTTGAACATCGAGTATTTGTAAAACGTTAGCAGGCAATTTAGTGATTGAAGAGGCGTTGCAGCAAGTGAGTATCAATATTGCCGAGGGTATGGGCATTGCTGAAAGCTTTGAACGAGTGCGTTTATTTCCACCGTTAGTGTTACGCACGCTCAAAATTGGGGAGAGTACCGGTGAATTGGATAAAGCTTTGTCAAATGTGAGCTATTTTTATAATCGTGAAGTCAAGGATTCTATTGAAAAACTCCAAACTTTGATTGAACCCACGATGACGGTTATTTTGGGTTTATTATTGGGTTGGGTTGTGTTATCGGTGCTAGAACCTATTTATGATATTATTTCTCATTTTTCATAATAAAACCCGGAATTTTCAGGTATTTTGGAGTCGCCCAGCTTAGCGAAGGACCTCTCTGGACCGAAGCTAAGCTTTGGACGACTTGCATACCTGAAAACTTATGATTCAGTACTTACCTGCGCTTATTCTTCTCTCACTTGCCTTTAAAATTTCCTGCAACATCTGAGCATATGACATGCCAGCAAGATTTGCCATTTTAGCCAAATGACCATCCCAACACCAACCCGGATTGGGATTAACTTCTAACAAGCGGGGGGTTTTGTTGCCATCAAGTCGCCAATCAAATCTGGCATAGTCTTGACATTCCAAGCGCTCAAACAATTTAATACAAGTAGCGACTAAAAATCGTTCCGTCTCTTCAGGCAAATTAGCAGGAACAGATTGTATTTGTGAATAAGGAGAGTCAA
>CAYFOB010000505.1:0-2613 GCA_964344525.1 uncultured Thiomargarita sp. | reverse complement strand
CAACAAACCATTTTGCTTCATAGCCACATATTTTTGGTAAATCCGGTGGTAAAGCAGAATAATCTTCTTCAATGATTGGCAAAGTCATGTAGGATTCTGGCGGATTTCCGATAATTCCTACACTAATGTCCTTGCCTGTGAGAAATTGTTCAACAAGTATTGGCTTGTTATAACCAAACTTCTCTCTCACTTGTAAAATAACATTTTCTAACGCTTTCAGATCATAGCACACATTTTGTTGTGTGATGCCAAAACTGGAATCGCCAAAATTTGGCTTGACAATGACAGGAAAACCAATCGGTAGATCAATAAATGCAATATCTTCTGGTTTAACAAAGAAAGCTTTAGGCACAGGAATATCCATTTCTTCCGCGATTCCTCGAACCAGTGACTTGTCATAACAATAAGCTAAACATTGAGGAGTGCCCCCTGTATAGGGAAAATTCAACATTTCCAAAAAGGAGGGAACATGGAGCTCTTTTGTCGCATCGTTATTAAAACCTTCATCACACAAATTGAAGACGAAATCAAATTTCCCCTTCATTTTTGGCAATTCAGATATCAAGGAGTCATGTTGGTCAAGGTAGATAAAATGATAACCTTGCAACTCTGCCAAAGCCTTTTTCAATTCATTAATCGTAAAAAAATCGTCGTCATCAAAATTGGACTCCGGTTTGACCACATCAGACTGACGGGGATCTCCCATAAGAACAACAACGGTTTTTGTCGATTTTTTAACGGGCGTCCATTCTTTTCTAATTCTTGCAGAAACAAGGATACGTTTTTCCATCATCCCCAAATCTTGATTTCGCTTGGAATCAGTCATCACTTCCGTATGAAACGTGACGTTTTCAAAATTGGCACGTTTAAATAAGTTGCTGATGCTCTCCTGGGTGTAAAGCCTTTCTGCATAAAACTGATCTGCAATTACCCCTTTTTTAACGTGGGTGATGACTTCTCTTGAAATTAAACGTTCCCTATTGCCAGAAAGAGAACGCTCTCGGCAAACAAAATACTTTTTATCAATCCATTCCCAACTTCGGGGTTGAAAATGTTTTTTCATATAATTGCCATCTGTGACATCAATCAACACAGTGCCCCAAGGTTTAAGAACACGCCTCACTTCAAGGAGTACCTTTAAATCATCAGCCTCAGATTCAAAATAGCCAAAACTATTGCCAGCAAGGATAACATAATCAAATGTATCTGGCGCAAAAGGTAACTTTCTGGCATCCCCTTCTTTAAAGGTGATATTTTGCCCTTCTCGCTTATTAAGCGTTCGGGCTCGGTTAATCAAATAATGTGACCGATCTAATCCAAAGAGATTGGTAAATCCCTGTCTGGCAAATTCTAAGGTATGCCTTCCTTGTCCACAACACAGATCCAAAATCACATTCTCTTTAGTGGGCGCTAATAGAGTGATAAAACTTTCCACCTCGTTTTGGGTGATCGTTTCATCTTCTACGACATCACCGTCCGTTCTTAAATAATTGGCATTGAAGAGGTGTCGCCACCAATCGGCTTTGACATAGCTTTCAAGGTTTTCAACTGGACCTAAAAATTCAGTCCATTTGTTTGCTTTTTTTGATATCGCTTTAGCCACGATAGTCTCCAAGTGGACCTACGAATTGAAACGCTTACCTTGTATGATCCTGCGCTAGAAAATATAGCCCACTCATTATGTGGTCATCTTGACAAAATTCAAGTATTTTTTTCGGCTCTGACTTAAATGATAGATTAAATTTTTGTCAAGTAATCGTGTTAAAATAAAAATACAAAACGTTTATAAAAGAAAATGATATAACTACAAGGATTATTAATGGATAGAAACAAGCCGCAATCTGATCCTTTATTATTAACAATCCTTGTAGTTATTTCTATTTTTATCCTATCAATAATAGAATTTTATTCTAATGAAAAACATTTTACGCATAGCTACCCGCAAAAGCCCACTCGCTTTATGGCAAACTCATCATGTTCGTGATGCTTTATCTCACGCTCATCCCACTCTTCAAATTGAGCTCGTAGAAATGAGTACACAAGGCGATAAAATCCTGGATACGCCACTGGCAAAAATTGGTGGAAAAGGCTTATTTGTTAAGGAATTAGAAAATGGTTTGTTAGAAGGACGAGTGGATATTGCGGTACATTCTATGAAAGATGTGCCCGTCGAATTTCCAGAAGGCTTAATTTTGCCAGTGATTATGCGCCGTGAAGAACCTTATGATGCTTTTGTTTCCAACAATTACCCAAATTTTGCCGCCTTGCCTGAAGGCGCAATAGTCGGCACCTCAAGTTTACGTAGGCAATGTCAATTATTAGCACAACGCCCCGATTTACAAATTCGCTCTTTACGAGGCAATGTGGGTACACGTTTGAAAAAATTAGATAGTGGAGAGTTTGATGCAATCATATTAGCAGCTGCGGGACTCATGCGATTAGGCTTGCTAGAGCGTATTCGTGAAACCTTAACACCAGACATTATGTTACCTGCGATTGGACAAGGTGCTATAGGCATCGAATGTCGACAAAATGATGCTGAAACGCTTGAGCTGATTACAGCTTTAAATGATATTCCAACGCAACAACGAGTGACCGCAGAACGTGCCATGA
>CAYFOB010000504.1:0-3529 GCA_964344525.1 uncultured Thiomargarita sp. | reverse complement strand
GAGGATGCGTAACATCAGTTAATAAAAGTAGAATGCCCAATTATTCTTAAACTTTCCTTCATCTGTGTATAATTGCGTTCATTATTAAAAAGCCACAGAATTCGTGTTCGTTTGTTTTTTGGAGCGCAGGGAACGGGTGCCCAACCATCTGTAAATATTATGAGCCCATCATAATCTTTATGTTCATCAATATACGTGATCACCGGTTGAAAATTGGTGCCGCCGCGTCCAATCACTTTGACTTTAGATTTCGCTTTTTTTAAAGATTGCGGTTTTCCTTTGATTGCGGCATCAAATTGCAGCACATCGACTCTTTCAATACCATATTTGAATAATTGATTGATGATTGAAAAGGCTTTTTTCAAATCATGATCACTGACTGAGCCGCTGACATCGACTGCAAATAACAGTTTTGTGCAAAAATCTCGACGACTGCCCATGTATAAAAAGCCATAACGGCGGCTTGGTTTCATCCGAGTCAAAACGCGGTTGACGGAGATAATACTTGCTCGGAAGGATTTGAGTATTTCCCGATAATTTATTTTGGGTTTTAAGGTGGCTAAAATTAAATCTTGTATGTTGCTTGATATAGTGCCCCAGGTATTATTTTCTAATGCAGATTCTATTTTTTCGTTGATTTGATTGCGATGATATTCATCAGCATCCCAATGCGCTGTATTTTCATAACCGCTTTGTTCAGAATTCGTGTATTGATCTATTTCTGGTGTTTGCTCAGACGTTTTTTTATCCTCATTAGACTCATTTTTGGCATCGCCTTCTCCCATTTGATCGCTTTCCGGCTCTTTTGTGGAGTTTGTGCTGGCACTACCATCTTGCCCTGACTCATCAGCTTGCTTCAATAATTGATGGTAATAAAATTCAAAGTACTTTTTATCATATTCCTCCGTCTGAAAAACTTGTTTTGCATTTGGAAAATCAAGCGGCGTTTTCAGATATTCTTGGATGGTGATATTGCTTGCTGTGTACGCAATCGTTTGGATTTCTTTTCGCCGTAAATAGGGATGCTTTAAGATAATCCGCATGGCTTCAAATTGTAACACTTGCTCAAGCGTTTGAGCATTCAAAGCTTCAAGAAATGTTGGATTATATTCTATTTTGCCATACCCAACTCTGATGTTTTTAATGTTTGGGTTGATGCTTAATTCGTGGGTTGTCCATACCGCAAAAAATAGCGGTTCAAGCATGTACCATCTTTCGACGATTTTTGTGATTCGTTCTTTGATAAGCATATAAAGTCTTGTGTGAAGTAGCGCTGCAGTGAAGGTTGATAGGCTGCGTAACATCAGTTCTATAACTGAATCTTAGCAATATACTCAGCCAAATCAGCCATAATTTCTTCAGATTCCACCAATAAAAACCCCGCCACTTTTTCAAAATTTTTGTTTTCGATCATTGAGGCAATGTGGGCAATGGCTTCCGATTTTTTCACCCTTTTTAGGTGCATTAAATAGAGATGAAAATTATTCAACACAGTCTGTTTTTGATTTTCTTTATAGCTTTCGTTGTTGATCCAATAAACGATTTGCTCGTTTAAAAAGATAAAATCTTTCAGTTTAAAGGATTTTAATTTTCCTTTATACTTGTCAAAACTTAACATGAGCTGATCAGGTGAAACTTTTAAGGTTGTTTTCAAGCTCTTTTGAAAGCTCATTGCCGCCTTTATTCCCACGATGCCACCAATAATTTTGATATGGAGTTCTGAAATTTCTTTAAGTGGCTTAATCAAGTTGGAAACCTTTTCCCATGCTCGACGATCTGGGGTTTTCTTGAGGCTTGAGCCGCTAGATAAGCCGTCTTCAATTAGATCCTCAGGATCAAGAAACTGATTATGTTTTTGGATAAAAACGATCACACGCTCATCAATGCCACTTTCATTAGCCCATAACAGCCAGTCTTCTACAGTTGGTGCAAACTCATACAAATTGAACCGCGACACTAAAGCCGGATCTAAATCGGTTAATTGATATTCTTCACCTTCATTGACGGCAGAAATGACAATACTGCCTTTTGGCAGCTTTTTGCCAGCTAAAGTTTTATTCAGGCTCAAATCTTGGACCGATTGGAGAATTTCAGGACGCGCACGATTCAATTCATCCAAAAAAAGGACAATCGGCTTATTATCGGTTGGCCACCAATAGGGGGGTAAAAATTCTGAGTGCCCCGTTTTTTGATCTTGGTACATGAGCCCAATTAAGTCACCAGGATCACTCATTTGCCCTAAAAAAAAGGCAACCACTTTCATTTTCTTTTTTTGGTAAAATTGAGTGATGATTTGCGATTTGCCAATGCCATGTTTACCAATGAGCATAATGTTTTGCTCAGGGGGGGTTACTTTCAAGGTTTCTAGGAGTTCTTGTACGTCAAGTTTGATAGCCATTTATTTAATCTCTTTTAGATATTTTAATCAAAAGACTGCGGATAAACCCCACCGATGAGGTGGCGCAAGACGGTGCCGTTTTAAAAGTAATCGCTTTCCGTTATTTACGGTTTTTGCTTGTATGATGGAGTTTGGAAACAAGATGCGTAACATCAATTAATAACTGATGTTACGCACCTTTGTTCCCACGCAAAGCGCTGCTTTGCGTGGTGCTTGGTTGCGAAAAATTTGACCTTTTTTCAGCTATTCCAAGTTCCAATTGCCCACTAGGTGATTGAGTTTTAATCCATCTCTGATATTGCTCTAGTTTGCCAAGTTCTCTCGCTACTTTTTTGAGTGATAGCCGTCTCAAAATTTCTGTTGTAATGGGTCTTTTTTCATCCCAAAATATCATTGATTCCATATATTTAAAAAAGGGTAAGTCAAAACCTAATAAGGACTGGGGTTTATCCCTTCTTAAATATAATCCTTGTAGTTTGTGTCCCAGTACTTAAGGACACATTTCTTGAAACGCTGAAAAGGACGGAAAATTTTGACCAGAAGTGCCTAAAACACAAGCCTTTCCACACATCAAACTAAAGGAAGCTAAACCATCAGGATTATCCCTAAATTTCGGTGCCAATTCCTTTGCAACCCCCAAAGTCAGTTCTTTGCAAAAAGAAACGGTTTGTCCAGAGCCTCCTTTGTGACATTGTTCAAGAAAGCTGAACAAAGTACTACATTGCCCTTGCTGTGCCGTTTTTTGTCGCTCTAATCGCTCAGCATCGCGTAATTCTGCTTGATGTTGTTCTTCCTGTCGTTGTGCGGCACGTTGTTCAGCTTCCCCTCGTTCAGCTTCCCGTAACTTTGCTTCACATTGTTCAGCTTCACGTCGTGCTGCTTCTTTTTCCCTTTCAAATTGGAGCTTTTCCCTTTCAAGTTGTATTCTTTCTCTTTCTAGGGAGGTTATGCAACCAACACAAAAAAGACTAACAAGTAAAAACGTCACAAATTTCTTTGTTTTTTTCATTTTCTTCCCCTTTAAATTAAAAATTGATGTTACGCATCCTGTTTCTAAAAACCATGACTAACTACAAGGATTACTTTTAATAACTGATGTTACGCACTCTTGTTCACAAACCATAGTCGCAA
>CAYFOB010000503.1:0-3530 GCA_964344525.1 uncultured Thiomargarita sp. | reverse complement strand
TTTTTATTAAAATATCATAATATTCTAATTAACTAACTTGAACATCGAGTTTAATGTTTCAGTGACAATACAAAACAGAACCACTTTATTAGAAACCGTAGTTCAATTAGAACAGCTACAATTTTTAGAATTGGGGCAAAATGAATTAAGCACCTTGCCACCTGAAAAAGAGTTAATTCCTTTTATGGTAGTATTCACACCTGTAATAGGAATCTTAGGAAATTTCATAGTTTTTGGCGTTAATTTCATTAATTTAATTTTTTTTGCCTTATGCCCACTTACTGACAGGTTGAATTTACACTGGCGTAAATAAGACGAAATACATCCTCGTTCCCAAGCTCCTGCTTGGGAATGCCTGTCGCGACGCTCTGCGTCGCAGGACGCGAAGCGTCCTTAAAGGGGCTTCGATGATGAAAATGGCTTTTTTGCCACCAACAGGGACGCTTCGCGTCCGCTTTGCAGAGCAAAGCCACAGGCATTCCCAAGCGGGAGCTTGGGAACGAGAAGCAAAAGCTTTTTATAAAAAAAAATGATCTAGCAATATAATATTGCAATTGCTAGATTTTTAAACTTCTTCTAAACTAATTTTTTTCCAAATGGATATTAATGATGCCCGCTAAAGATATTGCTCATGATGCAGTTAAACAAGCTTTAGAAAAAGATAATTGGATAATCACTCATGATCCACTTTATGTTCAGTTAGAAGATATAGATTTGTACATTGATTTAGCAGCAGAAAAGTTGTTAGCTGCTGAAAAAAATGGACAACGGATTGCCGTAGAAATTAAAAGCTTTTTAGGTGCTTCAACCATCACTGAATTTCATAATGCATTAGGACAGTTTTTGAATTATCGTTTGGCACTAACTGTCAAAGAACCTCAATATAAGCTCTATTTAGCCGTTCCAGTCAATATTTACAATTCTTTTTTCCAACGACAATTGCCACGTCTGGCAATTAAAGAATATCAATTAAAATTAATCGTTTACAATGCACATAAACAGGAAATCGTCAAATGGATAAACTAAACCATTATCGTCAACTTGTACAACAATTAATGCTCAAATATGCTGCTTATAAACCAACACACGGTGAAATAGAAGTGGAAACCATTTTTGATACTGTACATGACTATTATCAATTGGTTAATGTTGGTTGGGAAAATGATACACGTATTCATGGTTGTCCAATGCATATTGATATTAAAAATAATAAAATTTGGATTCAACATAACGGAACTGAAATTGATATTGGTGAGGAATTGGTAGAAATGGGGGTTGCAAGAAATGATATCATTTTGGGCTTTCAACCTTCTTATCTGCGTCAATTTACTCAATTTGCTGCTGGATAAAATTTGATAAATTGTTTATGAGTCCAAACTAAAGTTTGGGCGTCAGTTCTTCCAAACTAAAGTTTGGACTCCTAATACCAATTTATCCGGTACGATATGGCAGTGAAGCACTGGCTTGGGAACGAAAAGCAAACACTATTTGACTGATAACTAATAATGCGAATAACCAAACTTCACCTAGAAAATATTGGCGCCTTTGATCAACTCAATTTGGAATTTCAGCCTAACAAACAATCAGGTAAAGCTGAAATTATTATGTTTACAGGAGAAAATGGGACTGGAAAAAGCACTTTGTTGTATGCCTTGGCAAGCGCGTATGGCAACTGCGAACTTTTACGTCACCGATTTCGGACTAATCCCTTGGTTGAAGTCTTTATTGAACAGAATAATGAAATCATTTCTCGTTGTATTACTCACGAAACCAGCCCTGAAAATAATGAACAAATGATGGCTTTCGCCTATTCTGGTTATCGTGCTCTCAAATCTTATCAATTATCTGGTATTCAAGAACTCACCGAAAGTCCCTTTGATAATGCGCTTTCTTTTATTAATTCAACAAATTCTGCTATTTTGACTCAGTGGATTGTCTATAATATGACAAACAATTACTGAAACCCGATGTCAAATTTTATAAAAAACAAGAGCAAACTCTCATAAAGGAGTTTACTCAAATCACCGATGAGCGTGCCATAAAGCGCAGTCTAAATTAGGAATGTTCAAATGGAACAATTGATTAATCTTCACATAGAAAAATTACCTGAAGGTGTCTTTTTAGCAACTTCAGATGATATACAAGGTTTGGTCGCACAAGGACGTACACTTGCTGAAACTTTGGAAATTGCGCGTGATGTGGCTCGAAAATTAATTGAAGCGCGTACAGAACGAGAAAATAAGCTCTCATTGAAGCAAGTACCCAATGTATTTGATTATCCATTAGTTGTGGGGTACTGAGCAATGGGACGATTAGCTGGTTTTCGTTACCGCGAAATTGTTAAACGACTGAAAAAATTTGGTTTTGAATTTGATCGTCAAGCGGCTGGCAGCCACGAAATTTGGTTTAATCCACAAACGGGACGGTATACAACTATTCCTAATCATCCAGGTGACATGCCAGAAGGTACTTTACGTGCAATTTTAAGACAAGCTGGTGTTAGTTCTAATGAGTTTTTAAATGCTTAGAAACTGTAGTAGATTTTTATTCTGTCTAATTATTGCTAAATACATCCTAAAGGAATTTTAAATATGGGTACCATAACGTTAAAAGTACCTCAAAACATCCATTTGGAATACCAAATTGACAGTTCAAAAAGGGTGGAACAGTTACTTGAGTGGCTCAACCCCATTCAAAACCAAAGTCTTGAAAATAATAGCATTGTTGAGGTATATTCTCAAGAAAATATCAATGGTAAAAAAAGTTCTATCCCTAGCGCCAAAGCTGTTCATCAATGGGAGATTAAGGCACAAGAAAATTTAACTTGTTATGAGAAAACTGGTAAATTACCAGAAAGCATGTTCGATTTTGATTAAAGGTATCTTAAAGAAATATGTCCTCTGTCAAGGTATCTAAAGAAATTCAAAAGTTTGAAGAACATGAAAAACTGGTTCAAGGGTTTCATCAACATATCAAAGGTAATACGCCGGTTTTTCTAGGCAGGGATGTTGCGTATGATCATTACAATACTTCGCCAATGATAAAACGTTACTTGCGTCACATCCATATTTGTGTACCTTTAAATGAGGCACCGTCAAAGTGGGCAAAAATCGTTGATATCTTTAGACGTACTAACCAAAAGGACAAACCTGACAAAGACTTTGCTTTGGTTTATTGTTATAACGATCTAACAGACACTTATTATCTGTTAACAATAATTGGTCCTGATGCTCATAATTTTGATCGTTGGATGGGATTCTTAAGAGAAACAGCCATGCAAGCAGAACGTCTCATAACAGGTTCTAAAAGTATGAGCTAATGGATTAGCTCATTAACAGCCAAGGACTTAATCCGTCGTTGTACTTTTTTTAATTGTCTGAATCAGAATTTACAGAATTAAAGAATTTACAGAATAAACCCGTAATCTTCATTCTGAAAATTCTGATTCAGACAATAAACAAAGGAGAAAATATCAAAAGGATAAGTCAAAATCTAATTATCATAAGGTTTATCCGATTGATAAAATAATC
>CAYFOB010000502.1:0-3532 GCA_964344525.1 uncultured Thiomargarita sp. | reverse complement strand
CTATGATAGTGACCTGTTAATGGCGCTAAATTTGGATCACCAAAAGTGGATGCCCCCACTGGCGGGGTATGAGGACCAACTAAACCATTTTCTTTAATATCTATGTCCCTCCTGCCAAATTTATCAAAATTATTTATTGACTTTATTGAATGATAAAAAATTTTGTTTATAACAAATCTCGCATGCCCTTTTTAAGAGTTTTAATCGCTTCTGGCCCTTCTATATCCATCACTTGTTGGCTGACAAAGTGTTTTTCTGTCATAACAGCGGCAACCTGCTCTCCAAAATAACGTAGAAAATCAAACCCCGCCTCGCCATTGCGAAAACTGAGCTCAGCATAATCCTCTGCCCGTTGATTAAGCAAATCAATAAATGCCTTACGGTGTTCGCCTTCTCCTAGGGCATCGCGTTGGTTGTCTGCAAATGTGTCTGCCATATGCAGCGCCAAGGCGGTGATAAAACGTTGCCGCTCCTCATCCGACAGAAGATCATAAACCAACCTATCAGCGGTTTGGAGCAAAAAGGCTAAAAATTCTCCAATAATTTGAAGGCGGTGGGCATTACTTTCTGTTTGATAACCTTTATTTTCTAATTCAAGTACACCGTTTGTGGCGATTTTCCAACTAATAAAACCCACCGCGCCAGCAATATTTTCGAGAGATTGTTTTTTGGCGCGTTTGTTCCAACGAGTATTGATACGCATTGATAAATCCTGTTTGATTTTTGGTGCAACTAAACCTTGCACTCCGAGGGATAAAAGAGGGTGAAACAAGGAGTTGATCTATAAGCCGGGTTCTGTCCACGTCCAATCAAGATTGGCAATGTGGCAGCCATTCATCTGGGATGCTTGTCGCCAAACACCTCTAGCGACCTACCCAGGAACGATGCGGACCACATCTATATAGCATGCACTATAATGTTCCTTTATTTGGTCTTGCTTCAGGTGGGGTTTACCCTGCCATTGATGTTACCACCAATGCGGTGCGCTCTTACCGACACCTTTTCACCCTTACCTATAAGATAGGCGGTGTATTTTCTGTGGCACTTTCCGTAGGCTCACGCCCCCCAGGCGTTACCTGGCACCTTGTCCTATGAAGCCCGGACTTTCCTCTATAATATAATAGCGACTGCCTGACCAACTCCCCGACAAGTATTTTAAACTTTTTGCCTGGTAAACTCAATTTAATAGGAGTGCAAGGCACCCAATTGATATAAACGCAATAACTGAATTACAATAAAAAAATTAATGTTATTTAAGGAGAGCTTTACGTATGACAAAAACCAATCAAGCTAACGCCGTGATTTTAACGGTTTCACTCGGTTTATTTAGCGCGTTACTTTATTTTTTGCTCTATTTATTTGCTGAGCCTATTTTAAATTGGTCGGATGGTTGGTCTGTTATTGTGTTGATCATCATCGCCTTTATTTTTTCTTTAGTACATGGCGCATTTGTTAACCATTTTTGGGATATTTTAGATGTTAAACCAAATATTGCTAAAAAAGACTCAGGAGTAAACTTAAATGGAAATTTTCATTGATCTTCAATTGGGTAGTGTACTTTTTCTTTTATTTGTTGGCTTTGTTGGGGGGTTAGTGAGCGGTTTTATTGGCGCAGGTGGCGCATTTGTCTTTACGCCCGCTATGATGGCTATGGGTATACCAGCCATTGTGGCAGTTGCCAGTAATTTGTGCTACCTGTTCCCTAAGGCATTAGTGGGGGGCTTAAAACGTGCTAAATATGGGCAGGTGGATGTCAAATTAGCGATTGTCATGGGACTTTCAGCCGCTGTTGGCGTATTTTTTGGCGCAATCATACAAACACAAATTAAGCAAGCCCTTGGAAATACGGGTTCAAACTTGTATGTTTCAATCGTCTTTGTGGTTGTATTGGCTATTGTCGGTGGTTATGCCCTAAAAAGTGCTTGGAAAATTTACAACTCGTTTCGCTCAGAGCAACAAAGTCTTAATAAATTAGCACACTGGGTACATTCTATCCGTATACCTGGCACGATGATGTACTTTCGTAGTCTTGATGCCAAAGTGTCGATATTGTTTGTTTTTCCCCTTGGTTTTTTCGTGGGCTTGTTGGCGGGTAGTATTGCGGTCAGTGGATTTATTGGTGTGACAGTAACGATGTTTGTGTTAGGTGTGCCAGGTTTAATGGCATCTGCGACGGAATTAATGATCGCCTTTTTCATGGGAATAACGGGTACGATTATTTATGCCTTGGATGGTTTTGTTGATATTCGTTTAGCAATGATTATCCTTGCAGGTTCGTTGTTTGGTGTCCAGTTGGGGGTAGTTAGCACCACTTATGCTAAGGATTATATGGTAAAAATGGTCATGGGCTTGGTGATGATATTAATCATGCTCAGTTTGAGCCTTAAAATCCCAACGTATTTGTTTGATTTAGGATACATCAAGTCACCAAATGAAAGTGTGATGGTTCTTTTCGAAGAAATCAGTTTCATTATATTAATATTGGCTTTAGCGATTGGCGCAGCCATAATCCTTTACACGTTCATTAGTGGCTCCCGCAGATACGCCAAAGAGCAAGCTTTAGCAGAAGATGAACGAGCAATCGCCCCAATATTTAATGAGCCAGACTACTTTCCCACTTCAGCTAAACAATTGTCACCGACGGGACGTTTTGAAAAAATTATGATTGTGACTGATAACTCAGAACATAGTGCGGCTGCAACACGCGAGGGTATCAGGCTAGCTCAAAGAACTGAGGGTAGTTTGTCTGTGATGTCAATTATCATAACCAATTCTGAGCATGAGTCTTTGGCAAAACAATTGATTGAAAAAGAAAACAATGATGCTATTACACGTTTAGAAACGCTCAAAAGCACTGCTAACGATGCCGGTGTTGAATGTGAAATCAAATTGCGCCGTGGTATAGAAATTTACCAAGAAATTGTGGATGAATCTGAAGAAATTCAGGCGGATGTGATTGTCATGGGGCGTAGGGATTACACTGGATTCATGCGCGCTTTGATGCGCAGTAACACCTCTAAGGTGATTGGATATGCCCGTTGTAGTGTTTTAGTTGTGCCCAGAATGGCAACTCTAGTAGGTCAAAAAATGTTGTTGGCGATTGATGGCTCACGTTATAGCGATACCGCTGCCAGCACTGCGATGAGTTTAGCAAAACATTTACATGCCTCTGTATTCGTGGTTTCTATTGCCTCTACCGCTCATCAAGAAAAACGACACAGACAAACTGTCGCAGCAATCGAACGGGTAGAAAACTTTTTAAGCCAAGAAGGCATTAGCGTGGAAGGCAGAGTATTGAGCGGCAACCCAGCTGAGGCAATTTTAGAGGTTGCCAAAGCTAAGGGAATAGATTTAATTGTGATGGGAAGTCATGGACATACCGGGCTCAACAAAATACTTTTGGGTAGTGTATCGGATCGTGTGATTGCCTCTGCAGAATGTGCGACGCTTGTTGTTAAGGCTGCGTAAAGACTTGATTAAATAATTTTGAACTGTGATTCTTATGATTTATGTGATTGATTTGAGGAAAAAA
>CAYFOB010000501.1:0-3545 GCA_964344525.1 uncultured Thiomargarita sp. | reverse complement strand
TCTGAAAAGGTAAAGAGTCTTCTCTCATTTTTTTCCAAAACAGCCTCTTAAACTCCCTGGTTATTAATAATTGAACTGTGATTTTTATGATTTATGTGATAAAGATGAGTACAACGAATTTTATAGATAAGCGAATTGCATCGATAACCTCAATTGTAATTGGCTGTCATTCGCTTATCTTCGCTGTACTTACACCACTACCCAAATCATTTAGGGGCAACTCTAATGAGGAGGAGACCAAACTTCAACTTTTTATTATATCTAAAAATATAACATATATCTATACAAAATAAAATAAATATAGCGCATTTTTTATGGCATATACAAAGCGCAAAGTGAGTCGCACTATGAACAACTCAAATACACATACATCTCACATGGACCCTGTCACTATGGATGTTGTTTGCCCCACCGACATAATTATGGATCAATGATAGTTCTAACCAATATGTCTTCAATAAATGGTACAAAGCTGAAACTGCGAATTGTCTGGCGGGGACATGCCAGATACAACCAACCGAGTTCATTCCTAACCAATCCGAAAAATATATTTGGTGGGTACAAACTTGGAATGAGGCGGGTAATGGGGAATGGAGTGATGGCATGGCGTTTACGGTAGAGTAGCAACTGGAATGTTAAATTTGTATTGATTTTTCCAGGCTATTTTACAGGGATGAGTTATAAAAAAGGATAAATCATGTGGTTTATCCTTTATTATACCCAATCCTTGTAGTTAAAAAGGGTTATCAGCTATTTGGAACAAAAAAAGTCATCTGTCTATTTAAATAACTGATGTTACGCACTTTTGTTCCAAGCCCATAGCATAGCGCTGCTTTGCATTCCAAGGGAATTTTTTTTCGTTCCAAGCAGCGTGGAGCAAAGGAACGAGGCTGCGTAACATCAGTCATTAAGACGAATTCTGATTCGTCCACGTTCCACTGTCAATATACAAGCGGCTTCCAATTCACGGCGGTGAGTCGTTAAGATTTGGGTACAAGCCTTAACTTGTTGTTTCGTTCCTAAATTGACTAAGCGTACAATGCCACAATGAGGTAGGTTATGCAAAATCGCTAATTCACCAAAATCTTTGTCTAATGTAAAAAGTACGCGCTGTTGTTGATGTGCTAACTCTAATATTTTTACATCACCGGGATCAATGTCCCATAATCCAGCCCAAACGACATCATAACCTAAAGCGAGCAAGGCATTATAAACACCACCCCACACACAAGTATCCAATAAAACCTTTAGCATACCTGATCAGCCTCCAAAATCAGTGGTTGAACACGTTCATGGCTAACAAGACGATGTGCATAGGTTAAGCAGGCCTGAATATCCTCATATTCTAACCAAGGATAACCGGATAAAATAGTTTCTGGTGTATCACCTGCTGCTAACATCCCCAAGATATGTTCAACAGCTAAACGGTGATTTCGAATGATGGGCTTACCACTAAAAATCTGCGGATTGATAGTGATACGTTTTAATAGCTCGTTTTCATTCATTATTTTGTTCCTTTTTTAAGTGCCAAACCACAAATCGAAGTATTCACGGAAAAAACGGATTGTTATGAAGAGGGTATCCGTTTTTTCCATTAATTTGCGAGCTAGAGCACTGGTTCATTTTGTCAATTTTTCTATTATTTGGCCTGCCAGGTTTGGTTTTTACCTGGCAGGTCTTGACGAAGTTATTTTATGCACGTTCCTAAGGAAAAGCTTTTTGAGCAGCTCTAATGATTTGATCTGGAATCATATCATTAAATGGGGGTAACAAAGAATTAATCAAATGACTTTCATATTCAATTCTTCTAATTCCGCAGGACGCACAAAACCTCGTACTTCACCCCCATAAGCGCTCTGAACCGAATGAAATAGAAAAAGCACTCATACATTTTCGCGCCTCAAAAAACCTCAAAGAAATCAGTGACATTTTGCGGGATGAAAGAATTTATTTAAAACTAAAAACTAGCAAACATCATGCCCAGCTTAGCGAACATCCGTGCCCATATCGACGAATTGGACATACAAATTCAAGAACTTATCACCCAGCGTGCCCATTTAGCGGAACAAGTCGCACAGGCTAAATATGCCGAAGAGGAAAACCCCAATTTTTATAGACCTGAACGTGAGGCAGAAATTTTGCACAATGTCATTGCACGTAATCATGGTCCTTTATCAAATGAGTTCTTTGTGCGGATTTTTCGAGAAATCATGTCAGATTTTTAGGACCCATCGGTACCTATTCACAAGCGGCTGTGTCAAAACACTTTGGACATAGTGCACAAAATATAGCACTACAAACTATTGATGAGGTATTTCGTGAAGTCGAAGTTGGCACCGCTCAGTATGGCGTCGTGCCTGTAGAAAATTCGACAGAGGGTGGCGTTAATCAAACCTTGGACTGTTTTATACCCAATCCAAATAACCCCACTGGCACATGGGTTGATAAAGGTAGCCTAAAAGATTTTTTAGATGTTGTACCTAAACAAATACTTGTTGTTGTCGATGAAGCCTATTTTGAATATGCGATTGAAAATCCTAGCTATCCTGATAGCTCAGAATGGTTAGCAAATTCCCCTAATTTAATTGTCACTCGCACTTTTTCAAAAGCTTATGGACTGGCAGGATTACGGATAGGTTATTCAATATCTCATCCTGAGGTAGCTAATTTACTCAATCGAGTACGACAACCATTTAATGTCAACTCGATTGCAATGACAGCTGCCATTGCAGCCCTAGAAGACACAAACTATCTCAACAAAAGTGTTGCCCTCAATCGAACAGGCATACAACAATTGACAAAGGCTTTTGAAAAAATGGGCTTAGCCTATATTCCATCACTGGGTAACTTTTTAGCAGTGGAAGTCAATGATGGTGCCACTACCTATGAAAATTTATTACGTGAAGGCGTTATTGTGCGCCCAATTGGTGGTATTTATGGAATGCCACGACATTTACGGGTGACGGTGGGGTTGCAGGAGGAAAATGAGGCGTTTATTCGGGCTTTGGGGAAAGTACTAGAACTTATCCCTAAATAATTTTGAACTGTGATTTTTGTGATTGATGTGATTTATGTGATGAAAAAATAAGCATCAACACCATCATAATAATCACATCAATCACTGATGTTACGCACCCTCGTTCCCAAACTCTGTTTGGGAATGCATGTTTGCGATGCTCTGCATCGCGGTTTGCGAAGCAAACCTAGTCGATGGCATTGAGCAACCATCAGGGACGCTTCGCGTCCCGCTTTGCAGAGCAAAGCGACAGGCATTCCCAAACAGAGTTTGGGAACGAGGATGCGTAACATCAGTCAATCAAATAAATCACAGTTCAATTTTTTGTGATGAAAAAATAAGCATCAACACCATCATAATAATCACATCAATCAAATAAATCACAGTTCAATATAATTTTGAACTGTGATTTTTGTGATGAAAAAATAAGCTTAAATAATTTTGAACTGTGATTTTTGTGATTGATGTGATTTATGTGATGAAAAAATAAGCATCAACACCATCATAATAATCACATCAATCACTGATG
>CAYFOB010000500.1:0-3554 GCA_964344525.1 uncultured Thiomargarita sp. | reverse complement strand
ATCTTTCTCGTTTTCTGAAAAAGACTTTTCATTTTTTCCAAAACAGCCTCTCAAAGTAAATCCCCATGGCAATAATACCTAACAAACTAAAAGTCATCAGGGCGAGTAGCCAGTACATTTTTAAATTCCTTTAAAATTTGAGAACAATCCGTGATCAAGTTTATGGAAAAAAAAATGATTTTTCAAATCTCACTCACCCCTTTGTTGTTTGCGCCATTCCCAAGGAGTTTGATGGAGCCCAGGTTGCTGCCATATTCCCTGCTTCTCCTCCTTTGCTTGATTTTCAGCCACCTTATATTCTGACTTTTTACAATAAGCGGTATAAACAGCTGCTTTACCTGCTTTAACTTGAGCCAAATTTAAATTAATATTGTTGTCACCATACACCTCTCCAACAATCCGTCCATAACTATCCTTATCAACTTCAACCAATTGCACAATTTTTGGTGTGATAGAGCGCAAATGATCGCGTGCCTCAGTGCCCCACGGTTTTTGCTTCATTTCTGGGGTATCAATGCAATACATACGCACTTTCGTTTTCTCAGATTGACATTGCAAAGTCATCGTATCGCCATCGTAAATCTTTAACACTTCGCATTCGTTAGGAGCGAGCGGAAGGTTTTTAAACCAATTGTTGGTAACGAATAGTGAAACTATCACAATGATAACTATCACTGACACCGGATATTTTTTTTGATGTAAACGGCTAGTTAAAGAAATTAATGATTTAATTTGTTTTTGGTTCATCGTTTTGTGTGCAAGGGGCTCTCTTAAAAATATTTATTATACCACAATGAATAACTACACGGATTACTTTTAATAAAGGATAACCCCCATTAATGAAGTGATTTTGACTTATCCCTTCTTAAAAGTAATCCTTGTAGTTATTTGTGGTTTTGGAACCAGAGTGCGTAACATCAGTTTATAAGGCAAAAACAGGTTGCAATTTTTAAGTTAAGCATATTTTATGCCATTTTTTAAGTTAATGTTTTTTATAGAAATCTTCTGGGTGGGGATGAGTGACATCTTGCGAACTGCAATGCAGATTGCAAGATAGGTGATTTTTTTTGCAAAATGCAAAAAAAAAACGCATAATAGAGACAATCTTGAATAAAAGGTGAGGAAAAAGGACAAATATCACCAAATTCAAAAGTCTAACGACTAATTGTGCATAGCCGTTAGAAATTGATGGTAGATTATTCAGAATTTTGTTTGTACTTTTCCATGCGTCTCAAAAATTTTTCCATTTGCTCCTGACTTATTTCACCTTCTTGTACCATCTGGTTTATCACAGCTTTTTCAGAGGCTATTCTTGCTGCGATTCCCTCAGTCCTTCCCGCTGCGATGTACTATCAACAAATACTATTTCTTTAAGAAATAGTATTTGTTGATGAACGTGGAAGTTTTTTGTATCTAACACAATCGGGAAACGCTATAAATCCCAAACACTCAAAACGACACGAAAACCAGAGTAATTATTTTGATATTCTGGTAAGTGTGCACGACGACTGGCAGCACGACAATAACTAGGACTGTCACCCCACGAACCACCACGAAGCAAACGTTTATTTCCTTCGTCTTTCCAGGCACTGCCATCCAAAGGAGCATTCAAGTAGCTGTTATGCCAGGTATCTGCACACCATTCCCAAACGTTGCCGTGCATATCGTACAAACCAAAAGCATTGGGAGGAAAATAGTCCACTTCGCTAGTTTCTTCTAAATAAACACCTTTTGGTTCCAAAGCGTAAGTCTTTTCGCCGTAATAGTTGGCTAAGTTGGTTGTAATTGTTTCACCAAAACAAAAGGGAGTTGTGGTATTTGCACGGCATGCATATTCCCATTCAGCCTCACTTGGTAAACGATAAAGTTTTCCTGTTAGCTCGGACAATCGTTGACAAAATTTGACCGCATCATTCCAAGAAATATTATCGACAGGGCGATTTTTTCCTTGAAATCTTGAAGGATTATTACCCATCACAGCTTTCCATTGAGCTTGATTAATTGGGCATTTAGACATATAAAAATATGTCAGAATCACTTGATGTTGTGGGCTTTCAACATCTTGTCGGTATTTTTCCTGAGTTGGTGACCCCATCATAAAGCTACCACCCGGAATATAAACCATTTCTAGCGTGGTGTCATTGTTCAAATTTTCAGTTTGGTAGCAAGATGATTTACAAATGGTGTCAATAATTTGTCCTTGTGCATTGACAGTGACAGAGTCAAAATCAAAACATTTGCCTTTTTTCGTCGATTTTTTTTTTCGCCAAAACCACCATATTATCAAAAAAATAAGTACTGTCAGTAAGCTGAAGAGTGAAATATAAATGTTAATTTTTAACTCCTTTTATTGTCCTCTTGAGGGGTAGGGATATAATAAATAAAATTTGCTAAAAGTCAATCAATTCATTTTTTTGGAGGTTTTTATGTGTGAGAGTTGTGGATGTACAACAGATCATAAACAAAGTACAGTCACAGTACTGAAAAATTTGCTCACAGAAAATGATCATCAAGCAACTCATAATCGTGAACATTTTAATCAACACGGTGTTTTATGTATTAACCTAATGTCTTCTCCGGGTTCAGGGAAAACGGCATTATTGGAAGCCACTATTGATAGTTTAAGTCATGATTTATCTATGGCTGTTATCGAAGGTGACTTGGAAACAGAAAATGATGCTGAGCGAATTCGCGCCAAAGGGATTCCAGCTATACAAATTGCAACCGGCAATGCTTGTCATTTGGACGCACAGATGATTCACCATGCGCTACACCAAATTGATCTGACTGATTTAGATATATTATTTATTGAAAATGTCGGCAATTTAGTTTGTCCCGCCAGTTTTGATTTGGGGCAGCACCGCAATGTCACACTGCTTTCTGTCACCGAGGGTGATGATAAACCTGCTAAATATCCTGTCATGTTCAGAACATCAGATTTGGTACTGCTCAGCAAAATGGATTTGTTGCCATTTCTTGATGATTTTAATCCTGACAACGTGGAAAAAAATCTGAAGGCACTCGCTAAGGACATTCCGTTGATACCAATTTCAGCCAAAAAACAACAGGGCTTTGATCATTGGTTGAATTGGTTGCATCATAATCGAATTGAGGTACATCACCATGCCACTTAATGCCAAAACTTGGCTTAAAAAAATTCAGGCTTTGACGCTACCAAAAAATGTTAACATTATGAATGTTTGCGGTGGACACGAACGATCTATCACTCAAGCCGGATTACGCAGTGTGTTGCCAGCATCCATTCACTTGATACCTGGTCCAGGATGTCCTGTGTGTGTTTGTCCAGAGGAGGATATCTATGAAGCGATACAATTCGCCCTAAAGGAATCGGTGACATTGGTTGCTTTTGGTGATATGCTGCGAGTACCTGTTAATTTGCCACGACATGAAATACGTTCTTTGGAACAAGCGCGTGCTGCCAACGCAGATATTCGTCCAATCGCTTCCCCCATGGAAGCGGTTCAGATTGCTGAAAATAACAATAAAAAAGCAGTGGTCTTTTTTGCTGCAGGGTTTGAAACAACGATAGTGCC